>NZ_JFJW01000098.1:64978-103224 GCF_000611125.1 Cupriavidus sp. SK-4 | reverse complement strand
ATGGAGGGGGCCGGGGGCCGCCGCGCGGCCGAGGTCATAGGTGCGGTTGTCTGAATGCCCGCCCGAGGGCTTCAGCGTGCGCGCCAGCAGGTGCACGCGCACCGTGGTGACATTGGCTAGGTTGTTGAGCACCACGCCCCAGTCATAGCCGGGAACGGCGGTGCAGACGGCGCTGTTGTTCACACGGGGATCGGACACGTAGCAGTCGGCCGAGCCGTTGCTGTCCTGGTCCACGCCGTACAGAACATGCATGTCCTGCACCCCCTGCGCGACCGAGCGCGGCTGGAACGCCCCGTTGACCAGCTCGGCCATCTTCAGCGTGGGGATGCCGTCGCCGCCGTTGCTGCAGCGGTCGCAGTTGGCCAGGTAGAAGATGCGCACCATGGCACGGCGCAGTTCGGCCGGCTGGGCCGGATCGCAGGCCTTGGTGCGCAGCCCGAAGGCCGCCGCGCCGCTGGCATCGAAGACAAAGGTCTGCGTGTCCTGCGAACAGGCCGATACCTGCAGATAGGGCACGCCCGGCGCCGGGGCGGCAACCGCCGTGGTCGACACGCGCCGAATCACCAGCACCTCGGAAGTCGGCGCCAGGTCCGGCAGGCATGGTGCCGCCACGCCCGGCGCATAGCCGGTCAGCGCCACCGGCACGGTTTCGGCAGTGGGCGAGAAGCCAAGGGCGGCGGCATCCGTTGCGCACAGCGCCGGATCCGCGGCCTTGGTGCTGCGTGCAATGTTGCCGACGCCGAAGAACCCCGCCAGCTCCACTTCGCGCCGGATCTGCTCCAGCGCGTAGCGGCCGTTCTCGACCTGCTCGGCAGACTTGACGAATTCGGTGCGCGACAGGCTGTTGGCCAGGTACAGGCTCGCCAGCGCGGTCAGCAGCACCAGGCCGATGGTGATGCCGATCATCAGCTCGACCAGCGAGATGCCGCGCTGGCGGCGCAGGCGGCGCGCGGACAGGCGCAGGGGGCTCATGACACGGTTCCCAGGGTGCCGATGCGGATCTGCGTGCTGACCGCGCGGCGATAGGCATCGTTGCCGTACTGGCCCTTGCCGCAGCCCAGCGCGGGCGCGCCGGTGGTGGCCAGGCCCTGCCAGGCCACGGTGATGCGGTAGATATTGTTGACGGCGTCGACGGTCTCGATGCAGCCGCGCGCGCCGATCATCGCGCCGACGGCCTGGGCGGCATCAGCGGCGCTGGCCCCCAGGCGCATCTCGGCACTACCCAGCAGCGCGGTGTTCCAGGCCTGCAGGTCCGCATCGGCGGTAGCCTTCTGCGCGGCGGTGCCCTGCGTGCACGCCGCCGGCGGCGCCGCCGCGCTGCCCAGCTGCATGCCGGTCGCGCCGTTGGCATAGCACGATGCCACCTGGCGGTTGGCGTTGAGGCGCGCAACCATGTCCTGCAGCAGCGCCAGCGCCTGCACGCGCTGGTAGGACTCCATCTCGGTCTGGCCCGAGCGCGCCACCAGCCCGGCGGTGCCGAGCAGCGCGACCAGCAGGATCACCGCCGCCACCAGCACCTCGATCAGCAGGAAGCCGCGCTGCGTGCGGCGGACAGGCATGCACGGCCGCAGCCGCGGAATTCTTTGCTTCATGAGCAGGCTCCCGTGGCGGAAGCGACGCGGCCTGTCTCGCTGACCTGCACGCAGACGCGCGACGCCGCTGCCGTATCGCCGTTGGGCGCCACTTCGAAAGTCATGGCCGCGCCCGTGAGGCGACCGTCGTTGCCAAGCGCAAGGGCCCCGGCAGCGCTGGGCGTGATGGTCAGGCCGCCGTAGGGCCCGAAGCTGCGCACCGTCTCGGCGCCTGCGGTGACTGCCCAACCGGCAGTCCATGCGGCACCGGTGGCTGCCAGCGTGACCGTGGCATTGCGCTTGACTGCCTCGCTGCGCGCCAGCAGCAGCGCCGAGGTCAGGTCAAGCGAGGCGCCGCGCACGCGCTGGTTGGCGATCAGTGAAGAGAACGACGGCGCCGCCGCGACCGCGAGGATCGCCAGCACCGACATGGCGCACAGCAGTTCGACCAGGGTGAAGCCGCGGCGGGTGGGCCGGCCGGGCGAAGACGGCGGGAACGTGGCGCGCCGCATGGTCAGTTCCAGCAGTCGGTGCCTGAACCAGACGCGGATTTCGCGCCGGCACTGGTCAGCGTCAGCGAGCCGCAGTCGGCGTCGCCGGCGAGCTGGCTGCCCTTGGGCGTGGCCACGATGCTGTAGCCGGGCGGCAGCGCCGCGTTCGGCGTCACGGCGAC
Source organism: Cupriavidus sp. SK-4 (assembly GCF_000611125.1). Classification (NCBI taxonomy): domain Bacteria; kingdom Pseudomonadati; phylum Pseudomonadota; class Betaproteobacteria; order Burkholderiales; family Burkholderiaceae; genus Cupriavidus; species Cupriavidus sp. SK-4. Next base: position 100,980 of record NZ_JFJW01000098.1, on the reverse strand, counting down.
GTCGTAGCGCGTTGCCTGCGCGGCCGGCACCGACATGCCCAGCGCGCCCAGATTGGCGGCGTAGGCGCGGTTATCGACCAGGTAGCGCTCCTGGGCGCCCGAGACCTCCAGCATGAAGGACTCGATCGCGGCCCGGTGCGAGCGCACGACGTGACGGCTGTAGCTTGGAATAGCGACGGCGGCAAGAATGGCAATGATCGCCACGGTGATCATCACCTCGATCAGCGTGAAGCCATGCGCTGCCCTGGCGCCGCGCAGGCGCCAGCCCCGGCACGGATTGCCGGTTGCCCCAACTTCCCCAATGACNGGCCCCGAACCGGCGGGTTGCCCCTCCCGCCGTGTCGCACTGCCGGGCTTCTATGTCCCATGCTCGCGCTCCGATACCAATTATGTTCCGGATGACCAATTCCGGAGGTTATGGCGCGGAGTGTAAGTCACGATCTGTTAATCGGGTAAGGAAAATATGATGCCCGCTGGCCGGCGTTGTAGCGAACAGACAGTGGCGTTACGAGATCTGCTCAGGACATAAAGCCAAGGCATACGGCAGACGTTATCCGTCAGTGAGGGGGAACCCTGCCCCGCCCTGGTTCGACTGGCCCGATGCGCGCCCGGGCGCACCTGTGCAACAATCGTTACAAACACCGAATCCGGAATGCCCATGCCGCCCGACAGCCCTACCCCATCGCCGCAAGCGCCGCCGCAGGACCTGGAAGCCCTGCTGGCGCTGCTGCGCAGCAACTTCCCCACGCTCAGCACGCAGTTCCAGGGCGGCGCGCGCTACCTGCTCGACCATCCGCAGGACGTAGCGGTGCTGTCGATGCGCAAGATCGCGGCCAGTGCCGCGGTGCAGCCGGCCACCCTGGTGCGGCTGTCGCAGCACCTCGGCTTCGAGGGCTGGCAGGGGCTGCGTGAGTTGTTCGTCGATGCGCTGCGCGGCGGCAGCCAGCCGTACGCGCGCCGCGCGCGCAAGGTGGTGCGTGAAAGCAGCGCCAGCCGCATGCTGGGCGAGATGCTGGACGCGCAGCACCACAACCTGGACATGATCGCCGCCAACAATGAGAAGACGCTGCAGCAAGCGGCGGAACTGCTGTCGCATGCGGCCTGCGTGCATGTAGCGGGTTTCCGCTCGTGCTTCCCGATCGCGTTCACCTTCCACTATGTCTACCGGCTGTTCCGCAGCTCGGTGCATCTGATCCGCGCCGATGCCGGCACGCTGGAGATGGAGCTGCGCGGCCTGGCGCCCAAGGATGCGGTGCTGGTGGTCAGCTTCGCCCCCTACTCGCAGGAAAGCATCCGCGTCGCCGCCGCCGCGCGCGAGTGCGGCTGCAAGGTGATCGCGCTGACCGACAGCACGGTCGCGCCGATCGCGCTGGCGGCGGACTGCACGCTGCTGTTCTCGGTGGAAAGCCCGTCGTTCTTCCCGTCAGTCACCGCTGGCGTGGCCGTGGTCGAGGCCCTGGTCGAGCAGCTGCTTGCGCGCAAGGGCAAGGGCGCGATCCGCGCGCTGGAGCAGGCCGAGGGCGAGCTGCATCGGACCGGGGCGTATGTGGCGGCGGGGCGCGAGTGAGGGTGGCCCCCAGTCACTCACTGCGTGCACTTCTCCCGGTACGCCTGCTGCAGCGACTTCTTCGGCCGGTCACGCTCCAGTTCCGGGATCATGCGGCCTTGGGCGGTCTCGATGGCCGGCTGGGTGGCACGGTATTCGCGCTTGGGCGCTTCGGCGATCTGCGCGGCCAGGGCGCGGCATTCGTCCGACTGGATGCTGCCCGGCGTCGCGGCCGGGTCGGGACGGTAGGGCGTGGTGCCCTGCTGCACCGCTTCGTTGATGGCGGCGGCGGCAGCGCTGTCCCCGTCCGGCCTCTGCGCATGCGCGCTGCAGGCCATCGCCAGGGCAGCGATGGCGGCAATGCGGGTCAGGGTTCGCTGGCTCGGCATGATGGCTTCTCTCCTGTGGCTCGATGAATTTATGCAAAGGCTGCCAGCTTAATCGTTCGCGGCCTGTCTGACACTACCGGCATTTCCGGCATTTGCGGCGTCGATGCCACCCGCGACGACCCCGCTGCCCTCTGCGCCTGCCTGGGTGCGCGCCGCCTCGCGCCAGTCCTGGCGCTGGCGCCGCATCTGCCCCAGCGCCAGCCGGGTCATGCTGGCCCAGCCGGACGGCCGTGGATCGGCCAGCATGCTGAGCGCGCGCGCGTAGTCCAGCGTCAGGCCGGGCGTCCAGGCCATGGTCTTGGCGCGCTTGCGGATCTGCGCCGCCACCCACAACTCCGGCGTGGTCAGCAGGCGCCAGAGCGGGCGCCAGCCCCTGGCCTCGCGCCAGACCCGGGCCGACGCGCCTTCCAGCGCCGCTTCCAGCGCGTGCGAGACGGTGCTGGAACAGTTGCGGTGGGTCAGGTTGTAGGTGGTGTTCTGGCGGTAGGCGCTCCAGAAACGGTCCAGGCGCTCGGGGTCATAGTTGCGGATGCGCACCTGCACCGTCGACGGGCACCAGGCGCTCGCTTCGGTCTGGTAATCCGGCTGGAACTTGCCGCCCACGTCGTTTTCGCGGGTGGCGCGCAGGATCCGGGTGAATTCGTCGGGCGAGCGGTCGATCTCCTCGGCCGGGTACAGGCTGATATAAATGCCCTCGGGCGATTCCAGCGCCGCATGGCCGGTGGAGATCACGCCGTCGCGGTCCACCGCGGCGATATAGCGGTCGACCAGCGGCTGGCGGCGCGCTTCGCCGCGGGCGGACCCGACCGGGGTCCAGACATGCACGGTCAGCGCATGCTCGCCGGGTTCGGGCGGGCCGTCCCAGATGGTCATGTCGGGCGCATCGGCAGCAGCAGCCGTATCGGTTGCCGGGCCGGCGGCGGCGGGAGCGGCCGGCGTGGCATCGGCTTCGTCCATGCCGGGGTTGCCGTCCAGCCGGCGCAGGCGTGAGGCCAGCAGCAGCATGTTCCAGCCGCCGAAGATCAGCCCCAGGGCCAGGCAATAGGGCACGGTGCCCACATAGTGGGTCGGGTAGGGCTGGTAGAAGAAGATGGCCAGCGCGATCTCGAACACGCCGACGGCTACCGCCAGGCGCCAGGTGCGGAACCGTATCACCCGGGCCGATACGACCTGCAGCAACCCGTCCGCCAGGAACAGCGTGCCGAAGATCATCGACAGCACGAAGTTGCCGTGATGATGGCCGGCCAGGATCAGCACCGCGGCAAGGCAGAACGACACGCCCTTGACCTGCCGCAGCGTGCGCTGCCCGCCGATTCCGGTGCGCGCCACCACCAGCGTTGCCAGCCCTTCCAGCAGCAACACCACCGCGAACGGCGTCATCGGGAAATAGATGGCGTTGTCCAGCGCATCGACAAACATGGCCAGCCCCAGCAGCACGCTCAGGCAGCCCAGCCGCAGCAGGCCGCGCCAGCGCGTGCGCAGGTAGTCCACGCCCAGCAGGATCATCACCAGTCTTGCCATGTCCGGTCTTCTCCTTCCGTTGCCGGGCCGCCGCCGAGGGCGGCCCGTGGTTGGGCCACAAGACAATACACAATCTTTGGCGCGGAGATTCCCGCTAGGGCGCGCGGCGCCCGCCTCCCTCGTCGCGCTCAAGCTCCCAGTCGCGGCGCATCATGACATAGGTGAACGAGGTGGACCAGCCGATCAGGATCAGGCCGACCAGCGGCTCGATGCTGGCGATCAGGCGGCTGGCGCCCACCGGGACGATGTCTCCCAGGCTCTGCGTGGTGAAGGTTTCCAGCGCAAAGTAGGCGTAGACCAGCGCGCTTGGCTGCGCGTGGACGCCGGACACGCCGGCACTGCCCATCGCGGTCAGCCCGCCCAGGCCCAGCACGTGATCGGCGAACCAGAAGCCCAGCGCAAACACCAGCGCTTCCAGGCAGTGGACCACGATGATGCAGACGATCAGCACGCCGATGTTCATGCGCCCGCTCCAGCGCCGGGGGTGTATCGCGGACAGCAGCCGCAGCGCCTCGTAGTGGATGCCGACCACGGTCACGGTCAGTACGGCGGCGCACAACAGGGCCAGCGAATAGTGTTCGGCGGAGGTTTCCATGCGCAGCGGCAGGCCTGGTCGGTGTCCGGGAGGATCGGGAACAGCGCGAAAAAAAAGCCGCCCTCCAAAATAACACCGGAAGGCGTGCAGGAAAACCAGGGAGCGGGTGCGGCTGGCGCGCGGCCGTGCTCGTAGCCCTGGCAGAGGGTCGGTGGCGGCCGGGTGGCCGCCGCATGGATCAGCTGCTGCTCTTGCAGGAGAGGTTGACGTACAGCCCGCCGCCCCATTTGAAGTTGCGGTTGCCACTGACCTGCACCTGGACAATGTCGTTAGCCGCCACCGTCGTCGTGGCCGGCGCCGAGCAGGTCCGCACGGTGGCGCCGAGCCCGCAGGCGGACGCGTCGGTGATGGCAAGCGGGGCGATCGTTTCCAGCGCCGCGCCGCTGGCGACACGGTATGCCGCCAGGGTGTACTTGACGTCGTCATCGGGCACCGGGCCCGCCAGGCTCGCGTTCAGGGTCAGGCCGCCGCTGCAGCCCACCGGCATCACCGCGCCGAAATTCGGATCGTTGCTTTGCCGGTCCAGCGCGGTGCCGGTCATGACATAGGTGCCATTGCCATCCGGCGAGTCGTACACAGCGAAGTTGGCGGTGTAGATCGTCACTCCGGCGCCTGTATCTCCTTGCTGGCCCTGGGGACCGGTGGCGCCAGTCTCGCCGGTGTCGCCCTTTTCGCCCTTTTCGCCCTGCGGGCCTTGCGCCCCGGCCGGACCCGCCGGCCCGACCGGACCGGTCAGGCCGACCACGGAGACCCCGGCTGGCCAGCCCTCTGCCGTCTTCGGGCCGAACAGCGTATTGGTGGTGGTATTGAGGTAGAAGCTGCCTTCGCCGCCATCGGCAGCGGTGGGATCCGCCGTGCCGTGCAGCAGCACGGCGCCGGGCGCGCCGGCCATGCCCTGCGGGCCGACCAGCGACACGCCGGCAGGCCAGGCCCCGTCAGCCTTGGGTCCGTAGAGCGTCGAGGTCGTGGCATTGAGGTAGAAGTCGCCGTCCGTGCCAACGTCCGCCGTGGGCGCATTGGTGCCGGACAGGATGGTCTTGCCGTTCGCGCCGGCCGGGCCGGCCACGCTGGCGGATGGCGCGGCGCTGGCCGGCGCGGAATCGCCGCCACCGCCACCGCAACCTGCGAGCAGGATGGCGAGGCAGGCGAGCGGGATCGCCGCAAGTTTCAGGTCGATGTGTTGCATGAAGGAAGCCCCCCCGGTTTCTCATGAATGTCATGCCCGGATCCGTGCCGGGTGAGCTCAATCTAGAGATAGCGGCGATTCCGATAAATCGTGCATTCGCATGGGCTGTTTCATTAATGAAGCGAATTTCCGGAGCAGCGGAAAACTGCCCCGCCCCAATAGCGTCAATGCCTGTTTAAAATCCGGATGACTCGGGATAATGATTATGAAAATACCCGGATTGCCGTGCCTGGCGGTAACACGGCGGGCGCCTGGCCCAATTCAGAGCGGGCGGATTCAAGCATCGCACGACCGCATCCGTGCGTGCCGGTGCGACCGGGAAATACCGGCAATATCTCGCCCAAATGGTTGAGTTCCGGATGAGATGGCGTGGCTCCGGGCTGTTCAAAAGAGAAACGAATAATCGCCATTTACCCCTTCGTGGGGGGATATGCGCAGCACCGGCAAAACCAGCCCGCACCCGGCCAGGCGCAGGATGGCGCGGCCATGGACTATGCTGGAAATCCCAACAGCGTCTTCGCGGAGGCCATCGTGCGCAAATCTGTCCTTTTCCTTACGGCACTGCTGCTGGCCAGCGCCCCCGGCCTGGCGCTGGCCCATAACTGCCCCAATGAGATGAAGGCCATCGACGCCAAACTGTCGACCAAGCCGGCGCTGTCGCCGGAAAATTCCGCCAAGGTTGCCAAGCTGCGCGCCGACGGCGAGACCTATCACAAGGCCGGCAAGCATGACGAATCGATGAAATCGCTGCTCGAAGCGAAGAAGATCCTGGGTATCTGATACCCATCGCAAAAGAAGAGCCGCCACGCGCCAGGCGTGGCGGCTTTGTTTTTTTTCCCGCGGTCGTCGCCGCAGCAGGCCGGGTCAGGAACCCGATCCGACCTGCTGGACTACGCCGTTGGGCGCCACCAGGTAATATTCCGCGCCAATCCCGACCCAGCGCGTGCCCTTGCGCGGCGCGGGCAGGTTGTATTGCTTGTAGTCGTCGATCACATACTGGCGGTCCCTGAACTCGGTGGGCAGCCGGTCACCCTTCTTCCATTGCTGCACCTGCATATAGGGCGAGTTCTGCGCCGCCGGCGCGGAGGCGGCCATGGGATCTGCCATCGGCTTGGACTTGGCACCACCACCCTGCGCCATCGCAAACGGCGCCGCCAGCACGCTTGCCGCCAGCAACAGCGCCGGCATCGCTTTTTTGGTCTTCATCGTGATCTCCTTGCGTACGGGAAAACCGAACTGCCGGAGGATCCGGACAGCATCTACCAGATTAGTCACAAATACGGACAACTGCGGCATCGGCCATCCATGGCGCCGGCGCTCGATATGACCGAGGGGGCATTCGCGCCCTGACAGATTGTTCACAATTGTTTGCCGGTTGGCACCCATAGGGGGGGAGCCGCTGACGCCACCCGTGACTAGAATGGGTCCTGACAGAAACAATTTGTTACGGGCGGCCGCTACTCAGTCTGTCAGCGGGCCGCGGCCCCGCAGCCCGCCGCTGCGGGCGCGCACCGCCCTCGATGTTCCCTGGCTTACGCCCTGTTCACGGCGCTTCGCACGCGGGCACCCGTCCCTGCCAGAGAACCATAAAAACTGGGGACTCTCCGTGTTGCACGATACTGGTCAATTCCTGGCCCTGGTCAATCCTGCCATTGCCATCCTGCTTTCGCTCTGCTTCCTGCTGGCCTGGAACCATGAGCGCACGCGGCACTACCTGCTGCAGCTCGGTGCCTGCTATTTGCTGTACGCGGTTGCCATCGGCCTGCAGATCGTCTGGCAGCCGCGCAACGGCGGCGGCAATGCCACGGTCACCGGTGCGCTCTACCTGGGCAGTGCCGTGCTGATGCTGCGTGGCATGCTGGCGCGCATCGGCGCGCGCGTCGATACCTGCGCGCTGGTGTCGCTGCCGCTGGCCCTGTTTGCTGCGCTTGCCTGGTTTGATTTCGTGCAGCCCCAGCTGGTCGCCCGCATCTACATCCTGAATGTCGGCATCGCGCTGATCCTGCTGCTGGGGATCGCGCCGCTGGCCCGCCTGCGCACAGGCAGCACCGCGGACCGGGTGCTGTTCTGGGTCTTCCTGCTGTTTGCCCTCCATTTCCTGCCGCGCACGGTGCTGACCGTTGCTCCGGCCACCGGTCAGGACGCTGCCGTCCTCACCCGCTCGGCCTACTGGCTGTGGCTGCAGGCCACCATGGCATTGCTGCTGCTTACGCTGGCGCTGGCGCTCCTGGCGGCGACCACGCTGGACGTGATCGAGGGCCTGCGGCATGAACGCGACACCGATCCGCTGACGCAGCTGCACACGCGCCGCAGCCTGGAGGCGCTGGCCGCGCGGGAAATCCCGCCACCTCAGGGCAAGCCGCTGAGCGTGCTGCTGTGCGACCTCGACTTCTTCAAGTTCATCAACGACAACTACGGACACAGCGCCGGCGACGCGGTGCTGGCGCAAATCGGCCGGATCATCGCCGCTGGCATCCGGCGGCGCGATATCGCCGCGCGCCTGGGCGGCGAGGAGTTCGTCGTGCTGTTGCCCGATACCCCGCCCGATGCAGCCTTGCACCTGGCCGAACGCTTGCGCCAGACGCTGGAGAGCACGGAAATGGACGTGCTCCCGGGCATGCACACGGTGACCGCCAGCTTTGGCGTGGCCACGCTGCGGCCCGGCGAAGACCTGGAAGCGCTGCTGATGCGCGCGGACAACGTGCTGTATGCGGCCAAGAACAAGGGCAGGAATTGCGTGGAATGGGAGCGGGAGGCCGGCCTGCTGCCGTGCCTCCCGTCCGGCGGCGGCTACGCAACCGTAGGCGCATCGCCCACAGCAAACTCCGCCCCGTCATAGCCCTCAGCCACGGCCACGCCGCCATCGAGCAACCGCTGGCTCCAGTAGTCGACCGCCGCGCGCGCGGCCTGGCTGACATCGCGGCCCAGGGCAAGGCGGACGGCCGCAGGCGCTTCCAGCCCGAAGCTGCGGGTGGTTCCCCACGCAATTTGGTCCCGTCTGAAATCCCCGATCGCCTGCTCGACGCACAAGCCGCTGTCGGCCACCGCGGAAGCCAGGAAGACATCGGGATGCCTGCTGGTCCAGTCGAGCACGTTGCCGATCTGGCGGATACCCGCGGCACGGCAGGCAGCGATGGCGCCGTCGCGGCCACCGTCGATCATCACAAAGACGATATCGGCACCGGCGCGGGCCTGCGCGGCAACCGCGTCGCCGGCCAGCGCCGGATCGTGCTGGTTGCCGCAGAAGGTCGTGAGTGCCGGCAGGCCAGGCACTACGCTGCGCACGCCATGGAGAAACGCCGCGCGCCCCTTCAGCCCGGGGCGCACCTTCTCGCCCGACAAATGGGCAACCATGCCGGTGCGAGAGTCCGTCGCCGCCAGCACGCCAGCAAGGAAGGCGGACTGTTCCTGCAGCACCTCATAGCTCGCGGTATTGGCGCACAGCACGCTGCCCTGCGTGACCACGAAGCGCCGGGCGGGATGGCGAGCCGCGGCAACAGAAACGGGATAGTCCCCCTGTCCGCCATGCGCAACGATCAGGTCCGGGCCGGTCTGGCACATCGCCAGCAACGCTGCGGCACGCGCCTGCGGATCCGGATCGGCAATCCACGTCACCGCCACGTCGTGGCCGGCATTGCGTGCGCGCATGGCGCCGGCATACCCGGCTTGGTTGAAGCTGCCGCGTCCTTCGGGCCCGAACAGCACTACCTGGATGCGCACGCTCATGACAGCGTCGCCCCGGTTGCCGCGACCACGGGACCCCAGGCCTGCGCCTGCTGCCGCACGTAGGTGGCAAACTCATCCGGCCTGCGCTCGGCCAGCACAAAGCCCTGGGCTTCCAGGCGGCCGCGCAGGGCCGGTTGTTGCAGGATGGCCTGCAGTTGTTGATGCAAGCGTTGCACGATGTCCTCAGGCAGGTTGGCCGGCGCGGAGACGCCGACGAAGTTTTCGGCCACCAGGCCGGGATAGCCGGCTTGCGCCACGGTGGGCAGCTGGGGCGCCTGCGGCACGCGTTGAGCCGAGGTCACCGCCAGCAGGCGCAAGGCGCCGGACTGCAGCAACGGCAGGTTCTGCGGCAGGGCATCTACCGCAAACGGGATCTGTCCGCCGAGCAGGTCGGCGCGCATCGGACCCGCTCCCTTGTATGGCACGTGCGTCAGCCGCAACCCCGCCTGCTGGCCAAACTGCTCGCCGACGATATGCGCCACCGACGCCGCCCCGCCGCTGCCGAACGGCACCGGGTCGCGCTGCGCGCGGATCCACGCCGCCAGCTCCGCCAGGTTGCGTGCCGGCACCGACGGATGCACGGCAAAGACCGTCGGCACCGCGCCGATGTAATGCACGTGCGTGAAGCTGCGTACCGGGTCGTAGGCGGGCCGCCTGAGCAGGAACGGCGAGATGCTCAGCGCCGCCGAGTTCGACATCAGCAGCGTGTAGCCGTCATTGGGTGCCGCGGCGACCGCTGCCGCGCCAATCGTCGATCCCGCCCCCGGGCGGTTGTCGGTCACGAATGGCTGCCCCAGCTTTTCCTGCAGCACCGGTGCCAGCAGCCGCGCCACGATGTCGCTGGACCCGCCCGGCGGGAAGGTCACCACCAGCCGCACCGGATGGCGCGGCCATGCCGCGGCGACGCTGTCCGCGCGCGCCGGCATCCCCGGCAATGCCGGCACGGCCAGCGCCGCGGCAAGGAACTGTCTTCTCGAAATCACGATGGCGCTCCGGCTTTACAAGCGATGGCGCAGGCCGACGCCGCCGCCGAACTTGTTGCCACGCACGCCGATGAAGGCGGGCAGCGCATAGCTGCCGCTGATGCGGTTGAAATCGGCTTCCGCATAGACGCTGGTGCGTTTGGACAACGCGTACTCAGCCACGCTGGTCAGCATCAGCCGGTGGCCGCTGGCGGCGGTCTGCCGGTCATAGCCGGCCGCCAGCGACACCGCCAGCGCGGGCGTTGCCTGCACCGTGGCGCCGCCGGTCAGCACATGGTTGCGGGTCGGGCTCAGGTGGAAGCGGTTGCCCAGGTACCCGAGCGCCAGCTTGACGCGCCCCAGCTGGCTGCTGCCGCCGATGCCCCAGATCGTGCGTTTCTCTTCGGTCGCCAGGGCATTGGAGCTCTGGAACAGGGCACCCACGTCGATCCGTGCCGCGGTCCAGGCCAGCGCCAGCCCCCGGCTGCTGCTGGCCGCCGCATCGCCCGGCACTTCGCCGAAGGTGTAGTGCGCCGCTGCCGAGAACGCGCCCCACTTGCCCGCGTACTTCGCCATGTTGTCTTGCCGCGGACCGGTATAGCCGTTGAGGATGGCCACCGCATCGAGATTGGGATGGCCGTAGGGCTGGAAGCGGAAGGTCGCGTCATAGGCCGTGGTGAACTGGCGGCCGAACGTCAGCTTCCCCCACGCCTGGTGCTCGATCCCCAGGTAAGACTGCCGGCCGAACAGCCGGCCTGTACCCTGCGTGCCAACCTGTCCGTAGTTCGACGCCGCGGTGCCTTGCAGCGAAGTGCCCGAGGCCAGGTCGAAGCCGCTTTCCAGGTTGAACAGCGCCGACCATCCCGCACCCAGCGCCTCATTGCCGCGCACGCCCCAGCGCGAACCGCTGAAGTAGCCCTCGCTCAGTTCAGCCAGGCGCTGGTCCCCGCGGTTGTTGTCCGAGTAGCGGACCATGGTGTCGATCAGGCCATAGACCGATATGGAAGTCGATACTGATTGCGCCTGCGCCTGCGCCTGCTGCGCAACGCCGCAGCTCGCCCCCGCCAGCACGCCGGCAAGCGCCATGGCGCGACTGCGCCTTGTGTTCCCCACCTTCACGCACCACCCTCCTCTTTGCATACAAATTACGAATGCAAAATATAGGGTGTGGCCGCACATCCGCATACGAATGTGTGCGCATGAGGAAATGCGGTTCGTGGATGGGCGAAGCCATCGACTCAAGCACGGCATCGCGCGCCTGCGTGTAAGCGCGCGTGAACGTGCCGCCGTCTCGCTCAACGTTGGACCTGATTGCCCATTCCTCAAGGGACAGGGCCGCCAATCGGGGTCCACGCGAAGAATAGTTCATGGCGCTGCTTGTGCCGTAGCCATTGCACCGCACAGGTGGCACAGCGGTAGCGCGCTTGTCCGGACGGCGACGCCGGCACTCCGACCGGCCGCAGCGCCGCATGCGGCCAGCAACGGCGCGCGTCCCGCATCAGAGCCACGCAGTCCTCGCACAGGATTGCCTGCGTTCCTGCCTGGCCCGGTGCGGGCTGACGGACGACTGCTGGCAAGCGCCGCAGGTTTGCGGCATGCCGGCGCGCCGACGTCCAGAACAAGACGCGCAGCGCCTCGTCACCGTCAGGCCTGAGGCCGGCCTCGCACAGACGGACATGCTCAGCGCGCAAGACGTTGAGTTCCGCCGCACTGGCCATGCACAGCAATTGCCGGCGCCCATTGCTGCGCCGGATCCAGTCGTCGACCAGATGCGCCAGGTCCGCGCGGTACTCGTCAGTGCCGGGCTTGCCGGCGCGCCTGGCCAGGGCTTGCGCGGTCCTGCTCAGCGAGCGGACTTCCTTGCGCAGCACGGTCAGGCGGGACAGCAGCGGCGACGGCGCACGCGTTTGCCGCGCAGGTGATGGATGTGCCATGGTTCCGGACAACTGCCATCCCCGCATCAAACGCGCACCGCTGCGCCCTCAGCAATGCGTGAACACCGGCTTGCGCTTCTCCAGGAACGCCGCCATGCCCTCCTTCTGGTCGGCCAGCGCGAAGACGGCGTGGAACAGGCGCCGCTCGAACATCAGGCCGTCGCTGAGCGGGCTCTCGTAGGCGCGGTTCACCGACTCCTTGATCATCATCACCACCGGCAACGAGAACGCGGCGATCCCCGCGGCGGTCTTCATCGCTTCTTCCAGCACATCTTCCGCAGGCACCACTCGCGAAACCAGCCCGGCAACCTCCGCCTCCTGAGCCGACATCAACCGTCCGGACAGGCACAGGTCCATCGCCTTGGCCTTGCCGATAGCACGTGGCAGCCGCTGGGTACCGCCCGCCCCGGGTAGGATGCCGAGGCGGACCTCGGGCTGGCCGAAGCGCGCGTCGTCGCCGGCGATGACGATGTCGCACATCATCGCCAGCTCGCAGCCGCCGCCAAGCGCAACACCCGAAACCGCTGCGATTACCGGCTTGCGCGTGGAGCGCAATCTTTCCCAGTTGCGGGTGATGAAGTCGGACTTGTACGCATGCATATAGTCAAGATCCTTCATGGCCCCGATATCGGCGCCGGCGGCAAACACCTTCCTGCCACCCGTGAGCACGATGCAGCCGATGGCGTCATCCGCCTCGAACGCATCCAGGGCACGGGCAATGCCGTCGAGCACCGCATCATTGAGGGCGTTGAGTGCGTCGGGACGATGGATCTCGATCACGCCTACGCGCCCTGCCACACTGGCGACCACCACATTGCTGGACAAATCAGTCTCCTCTGGTTAGTGAATGCTTGCGCTGTCCGCGCCGATTCCGGTGTGGGCGCGGATGAACTGGCCGCTGTAGGCGCGCTGTTCGGCGCGTGCCCTGGCACTGCGGTCGAGCACGGACACCAGGCAAGTCACCAGGAACGCCGCGCTCATGGAGAACAATGCCGGATGGTCATAGGGGAACGGTGCCGTGGGATTGCCGAAGACCTTGACCCAGACCGCAGGCGACAGCACCACCAGCGACACCGACGACACCAGCCCGACCAGGCCACCAGCCAGCGCGCCACGCGTGGTCAGCCCCTTCCAGTACATGGACAGAATCAGGATCGGGAAATTGACGGAGGCCGCCACGCCAAAGGTCAGCGACACAAGGAAGGCCACGTTCTGGTCCTTGAACGCAATGCCAAGCACGATCGCGATCAAGCCCAGCACCACCGCCGCGCCGCGCGAAACCAGCACCTCGCTGCGAATGGAGGCGTTGCCCTTGCAGATCACTCTGGCGTAGAGATCATGCGATACAGACGACGCGCCGGCAAGGACCAGCCCCGACACCACCGCGAGGATGGTGGCGAAGGCCACTGCCGACAGGAAGCCGAAGAAGACATCGCCGCCCAGCGCCTTGGCCAGGTGCATCACCGGCATGTTGCTGCCACCGATCAGCTTGCCGCCGAGCTGGCCGCCGACGAAGAACTGCGGATCCTGCCCAACGACCACGATCGAGGCCACGCCCAGGGTGGCGATGATGAGGAAGAACAGGCCGATCAGCCCGGTGGCGACAAAGACCGACTTTCGCGCCGCCTGCGCATCGGGCACGGTAAAGAAGCGCATCAGGATATGCGGCATGCCGGCAGTGCCGAACATCAGGCCCAGGCCCAACGAGAACGCCGAAACCGGGTCCGCCAGCATCGATCCAGGCCCCATGATGCGGATGCCGTCCTTGTGCGCCGCGACCGCTTGCGTGAACAGCCGGTCCAGCGAGAAGCCGAAGCGGCTCATGGCCAGGGCCATCAGCATGGCGCCGCCGCCCAGCAGCAGCGCTGCCTTGATGATCTGCACCCAGGTGGTGGCCACCATACCGCCGAAGATCACGTAGACCATCATCAGCACGCCCACGATCACCACCGCCCAGTGGTATTCCAGGCCGAACAGCAACTGGATCAGTTGCCCTGCTCCGACCATCTGCACCACGAGGTAGAAGCAGACCACCGTCAGCGAGCCGAACGCTGCGAACGTGCGCACGCTGTTCTGGTCCAGCCTGAACGACGCAATGTCGGCAAAGGTGAAGCGGCCCAGGTTGCGCAGCCGCTCTGCCATCAGGAACATGATGATGGGCCAGCCGATAAAGCCGCTGATCAGGTAGACGAAGCCGTCATAGCCCTTGGCGAAGATCAGGCTGGACATGCCCAGCAGCGTTGCAGCTGACATGTAGTCGCCGGCAATGGCCAGGCCGTTCATGTTGCCGGAGATGCCACCGCCGGCGGTATAGAAGTCAGAAGCGGTGCGGGTCTTGCCGGCCGCCCACCAGGTGATGCCCAGGGTGAAGGCGACAAAGAGGCCGAACATCGAAATGGCGACCGGATTGAGCGGCTGCTGCGCAGCCGCCGGCATGGCGGCGTTGGCCGTGCCGAGGCCGGCGCATAGCATGAGCGCGAGGACTGGCTTCATCACGCCACCTCCCTGAGCAGCTTGCTGTTCAGGTTGTCGAACTCGGAGTTGGCCTTGTAGACATACAGCCCGGTCAACAGCCAGGAGCCGACGATCAGCAGGCAGCCCAAGGCCCAGCCGAAGCTGACGGGACTGCCTTCCGACACCTGCCTGTGCAGCACCTGCGGCTGCAGCGCGATTGTCGCCAGCAGCCCGAAATACCCCACGAATACCGACAGCGACAGCCACGCCGCCCAGCCGGACCGCTTGCGGATCAGTTCCTTGAAGGTCCTGCTATGCAGGATCCTTGCATGCATTTGCTCACCCATTCTTGTCTCCTTCCACCTTGCTGGTGTGTCTGGTTTGCCCTGCCGTGGGCCGGCAGGTGCCTTGTTGCGCTGCCTGGCCGGCGCGCCCGCTCAGTAGCGGAAGAAACCGCGGCCGGTCTTGCGGCCCAGGTAGCCGGCCTCCACCATTTCCACCAGCAGCGGTGCCGGCCGGTACTTGGGATCCTTGAACGATTCGAAGAGCACCTGCATCACCGCCAGTTCGATGTCCAGGCCGATCATGTCGCACAGCGCCAGCGGGCCGATGGGGTGGTTTGCGCCCAGCTTCATCGCGTCGTCAATCTCCGCCGCCGATGCCAGCCCTTCTCCCAGAGCGAAGATCGCCTCGTTGATCATCGGGCACAGCATGCGATTGACGACGAAGCCGGGGCTGTTCTTCACCGGCACCGCGGTCTTGCCGATGGCCGCGACCAGGTCCGCCACGGCCTGGTAGGTCTCGTCGCT
This sequence comes from Cupriavidus sp. SK-4, assembly GCF_000611125.1. Lineage (NCBI taxonomy): Bacteria > Pseudomonadati > Pseudomonadota > Betaproteobacteria > Burkholderiales > Burkholderiaceae > Cupriavidus > Cupriavidus sp. SK-4. Next base: position 85,858 of record NZ_JFJW01000098.1, on the reverse strand, counting down.
GGTCTGGAGGCCGCAGATGATCTCCACCAGCGCCATCACCGGCACGGGATTGAAGAAATGCAGCCCCACCACCTGCGCCGGGCGGCACGTAGCCGCCGCCAGCCGGGTGATAGAAATCGAGGAGGTATTCGATGCCAGGATGGCGTCGGGCCGGGCCAGCGCATCGAGGCTGGCGAAGAGTTCGAGCTTCAGGTCCAGCCGCTCGCTCGCCGCCTCGACGATCAGGTCACAATCGGACAGCGCGGCCAGCTCGCCACTGGTGCGGATGCGCGACAGTGCCGCGGCCGTATCGGCTTCGGCAAGCTTGCCGCGCTTGACCAGCCGCTCCATGCTGCCGGTAATGGTGGCAAGCCCGCGCTCGACGGCGCGCTGCGACACATCGACCAGCGCCACCTCATGGCCGCAGACCGAGAGCGCCTGGGCAATGCCGCTGCCCATGGTGCCCGCGCCGACAATGCCAATCCGTTGTTTGTTCATCTATTCACTCCTGGGGAAACAAGAAAGCAGAAACCGGGAAGCACGCAGCGCGTGCCATATGAGCCCGTCAGCGCCGTTATTGCAGGTACTTGCCCGCGCAAGCCTTGAACTCGGGCGTGCCCGCGCGCCGCAGCAGCTCGAAGAACACCATCTCGCGGCTGACCACCGTTACGCCGGCCTGCACCATGCGTTGCAGCGCCAGCGCCTTGTCGTCGGCGGAGCGCGAGCCGATGGCATCGGCCACCACGAAGACCTGCTTGCCGGCGCGCGCCAGGTCCAGCGCGGTCAACATCACGCAGGCATGCGCCTCGATGCCGCACAGGATCCATTGTTCGGAGCCGTCGCTGTCCGGCAAGCATTCCGCCTCGACGCAAGAGAAATGCACTTTCTCGAGCACGCTGGCGTCGGGGCTTTGCTCCAGCAGGCGCGTGCTGACCGGCCCCAGACCGCGTGGATAGTGGCTGGAGAACATCACCGGCACATCCAGGTCCTCGGCCAGCTCGACCAGCCAGGCGCAGTTGGCCAGGATGGCTTCATGCCCCGGCACGGGATGCAACACCTTGGGCTGCATATCGATCACCAGCAGGGTGGCCGCGTCTTTTTCGATCTTCATCGGGTTGTCCCTCTCATTCATACTTGCGCTTGGATTCGCCAGCAGGCTGGGTTGCCCGCCGTCTTGTGGTGCTGCCCTCTTCGAGCAACCGCTCGACCTCGCTGGTGGCAGCGAGGCTGCCGTCGCGGGCATAGGCCTGGTGGTTGGCCTCAATCTCCTTCAGCCGGTAGAGGTAATTGACCATCAGGCCAAACGATTGCCGCAGCCCGCGGCGCGACGTATCCGCCAGCCAGTTGATCTGGCCCAGGCAAGCGCCGTTCGAAAAGTGAAAGCGGCCCACCGGGTCGAGCGGAAGCCTGCCTGATTTTTCCCGCAGCAGATAGCGGGCACACTCGGCCTTCAGCCAGGCCTGCAGCGCCGGCTGCCGCGGCAGGTCGCCGTCGACCTCCTGCAGCAGCGCGCGGTAGATGGCGTCGGCCGGCGTCGGCGCGCTGTCCAGCAACCGGCGCAGTTCCGCCGGCAATGCCGCGCGACAGGCCGGGTCGGCCAGCCGCTTCTCCATCCACTTGGCGAAGCCGGGGATGGGGGACAGCGTGGCAAAGGTCTTGAGCCGCGGATGGTCGACCAGAAGCTGCTGCACCACGCGCTTGATCAGGAACTCGCCCATGCTCACGCCACGCAACCCTGGCTGCGCGTTGGAGATGGAATAGAAGATGGCCGTGGTCGCCTGCTCCGGCGCCAGCGTGGGCTGGGTTTCGTCGAGCAGGGTCTGCACATTGGTCGCGACCTCGCGCACCAGCGCCACCTCGACGAAGATCAGCGGTTCGTCCGGCATGCGGCCATGAAAGAAGGCATAGCAGCGACGGTCTGAATCGAGTCGGTTGCGCAAGTCACTCCACGACTTGATCTCGTGCACGGCTTCATAGCGAATCAGCTTCTCCAGCAGCGATGCGGGTGCGCTCCAGCCAATCCGCTTCAGCTCCAGGAAGCCGACGTCGAACCAGCCCCGGAACAAGCGCAGCAGATCCTGCTCGAGCGCGAGGAAGGCGTCGCCCCTGCCCAGCCGCTGCAGGTCCGCGCGCAGGTCTACCAGTGCATGGACGCCGTTCGGCAGCAGGTTGAACTGCTGCAGAACGCGCTGTCGCGGCGACTCCAGGCTGGCCACCAGTTGCCCTTCGGCCGCGGTGCGCGCAGCGGGCGTGGCGGCCTCGGTGTACTGCCGGATGCGGCGGCCCACTGCCTGCTCGTCGACATTGAGGTCCGTGCAGAAGCGCTCCAGCAGTCGCTGCTTGTCGGCGTCGTTGCTGCCGGTGTAGAAGGCGAGCAGTTCCGAGATCCGTTCGCGCGCTCGCGTTTCACCATCGGCGGCGGCAGCGGCCGCGGTCAGCAGGACTGCGATCCGTTCCCAGGCCCGCGCCGGCGCATCGTTGTTGACCGCGACGGGCCGCAGCAGGCGTTTCCAGAAGTCCGCCACGACACGGGCGCCGGCACGCTTGTGGACCGGGGGTGTGAGTTCCAGGTTCATGCCGCCCTCCGTTGCGAAAGGTGCGCCGCGGCCTGCTGGCGCAACAGGTATTTCTGCACCTTGCCCGTGGCGGTCTTGGCGAGGCCGCCGAAGATGACGTAGCGCGGGCATTTGAAATGCGCCAGGCTGTCGCGGCAGTAAGCGATCAGCGCCGCCTCGGACAACGGCGCCACACCCTCTTTCAGCGTCACGAAGGCGCACGGGACCTCGCCCCACTTCTCGTCCGGCACGGCGATCACCGCGGCCTCCATCACGGCGGGATGGCGATAGAGCGCTTCCTCGACTTCGAGCGAGGAAATGTTCTCGCCGCCGGAGATGATGATGTCCTTGGAGCGGTCCCGGACTTCGATGTAGCCGTCGGCATGCCACACCGCCAGGTCGCCGGTGTGGTAGTAGCCACCCGACAGCGCCGCAGCGGTGGCTTCCGGGTTGTCCAGGTAGCCCTTCATCACCGAATGCCCGCGCAGCATGACTTCGCCCATGGACTTGCCGTCCATCGGCACCGGCTCCATGCTGTGCGGATCGGCCACCATCAGCGCGCCCTGCGCCAGCATCGGCACGCCTTGCCGCGCCATCAGCCTGGCGCGCGCTTCCAGCGGCAGTTCTGCCCACGGGTCCTGCCATGCGCAGATCGTGGACGGACCGTAGGTCTCGGTGGTGCCGTAGAGATGCGTCACCTGGAATCCCATTGCCTCCATCTGCGCGATCACCGACGATGGCGGCGCGGCGCCGCCCACGCCCACCTGCACGGGCACACTGCTGTGCCGCTTCTGCTCCGCGGGTGCGTGGATCAGCATGCTCAGCACCACCGGCGCGCCGTGCATATGGGTCACGCCTTCCTCGGCGATCAGCCGGAAGATCTCCGCCGGGTCGATCTTGCGCAGGCACACATGGGTACCGCCAACGGCGGTGACCGCCCAGGGATAGGTCCAGCCGTTGCAGTGGAACATCGGCAGCGTCCACAGATAGACGCTGCGGCGCCCCAGGCCCGAGCACAAGGCATTGGAGAGCGCGTTCAGGTAGGCCCCGCGCGCGTGGTAGACCACGCCCTTGGGGTTGCCGGTGGTACCCGATGTGTACAGCAGCGACACCGAGTCCCAGTCGCTGGCCGGCGCCTCCATTGCCACGGCGGCATCCGCCGAGCGCAGCAAGGCTTCGTATTCCTCCTCGCCCGCGCGGCCGAAGTCCGGCTGGTCGCAGATGTCCACCACCGGGATGGCAGCGCCGGTCAGCGCCACCACGTCGCGCACCAGCGCCGCGAATTCGGTATCGGCCAGCAGCAGCCGCGCCTTGCCGTGCTGCAGGCAGTAGGCAACTGCCGACGCGTCCAGCCGCGTGTTGATGGCGTTGAGTACGGCGCCGGCCATCAGCACGCCGAAATGCGCCTCCAGCATTGCGGGGGTATTCGGCGCCAGGATCGCTACCGTGTCGCCCCGGCCGATGCCGCGTGCGTGCAGAGCGCGCCCCAGGGCGCAGCAACGCTGGTAGAACTCGCGGTAGGTATAGCGCAGCCCCTGGTGGACAACCGCGATCTTGTCGGGGTAGCACCGTACCGCGTGCTCCAGCAGGCTGACCGGGTTCAGGGGAACGTAGTTGGCGCTGGTGGGCACCAGGCCATTCGCGCCGGTCGCCAAGGACAGCGCGGCTGTCGCCTCGTTAAGCATTCCTGCAGTCTCCAGTGTCTTGTGTCTTCTGTTTTTCTGCCTTGCGCGGACGGCGCAGCGGCATGTGGGCAATGTAGAAGAACGACCGGGAAAGTTTGTGCAAAGCTAGCCAGCAGATATGCGCAACGCGCCAGGCTTGCTTGTTGATGTATTGGCGCAATGGCAATATCTGCCGGTGAACCGCATTTGAATATGCTTCTCTGGCCAAATTGGTGATGTGATGTGAGCCCGCGTGAACTACCCCTGACGATCTCAGGTCACTTCCTTCAAGGAATGTTGGTCAAGGTGCTGCTGAGCGGCGGGCACGCCGCTGCCATGCGGGTGCTCGACCAGTCCGGCGTCGTACCGGCCTTCCTCGATCACGCCGACCTGCGCATCACGCGCGCGCAGTTCGTGGCCGCCTACAAGGCGGTGGCTGCCGAGCTGGACGATGAGATGCATGGGCTCTGGTCGCGGCCGATCCGCAGTGGCACGCTCAAGTACCTGATGCTCAGCCTGCTCGATGCGGCAAACCTCGCCATCGCACTGAACCGCTTCGCCCACTTCTGGAACCTGCTGCTCGACGACTACCACTTGTCATTTGCGCGCGAAGCAGGCCGCATCGGCATCGTGCTGGAGCCGCGTGCGCCGGGCACGCGGGTCAACCTGCTGGGGCATGAGCTGCTGCTCAAGCTGGTGCACGGCGTGGTGAGCTGGCTGCTGGGCAAGGAGGTGCCGCTGGAGTCGGTCGAGTTCTCCTTTGCGCGGCCGCAGCACGCCGACGACTACGTCTTCCTCTTCCCCGGGCCAGTCGGTTTCGGCCACGAACACAGCGCGGTCTGGTTTGCCGTCAGCTACGGCGCCAGCGCGTTCCGGCGCTCGCGGGTCGACCTGTGGCCGTTCCTGCGCCGCGCCCCCGAGGACTGGGCCTTTACCACGGTGAACGAGGGGCTGTTGAGTACCAAAGTGCGGCGCCACCTTGCCGCGGACGACGCGCCCACGGCGGACGTCGCGGACGTTGCCAGGGCGCTGGGAATGTCGGTGCGCACGCTGACGCGCAAGCTGGAAGACGAAGGCCGGCCCTTCCGCACCATCCGCGACGACCTGCGCCGGGACATGGCGGTCCACCTGCTGACGCAGTCGCGCGCCTCAATCGACAGCATTGCCACGCTGGTGGGCTTTGCCAACACCGCGGCATTCTCGCGGGCGTTCAAGGTATGGATGCAGCGCAGCCCGACCTCCTACCGCAAAGGCCGCAAGAGTGTGGAATCGCTGTGAAGCGGCCGTGCTCGGACACTTGGAGGGGTCGGCGGAGGTGTTGCTGGCTGATGCTGCAAATGAGTGCATTGGAGAACGTCACGCTGTCGTTGCTGCGGCTGCCGCGCGCAGCACGAGTGACCGCTGTCCACCTCAACTGACACCCAGGAAAGAAAAACGGCATTGAGCGAAAAGCTCAATGCCGTCGTTCAGTGACAGAAAGAACAGATACGAACTACAACATATCCGGATCAGAACGGGATATCGTCGTCCATATCCTCGAAACCATTCGAGGCCGGCTGCTGCGGACGGCGTGCCGCGCCACCGCTCTGGCCGCCACCCTGGGCACCGCCCTGGCCGCCGCGGGCGCCACCGCCGTAGCCGCCGCCCGACGCTTCGCGGCTGTAGCCACCGCCGCCGCCTGCGCCGCCACCGTAGCCGCCTTCGTCACCGCCACCGCCGCCGCCACCCTGGCGCGAACCCAGCATCTGCATCTGGTCGGCAACGATTTCAGTGGAGTACTTGTCCTGGCCCGACTGGTCCTGCCACTTGCGGGTGCGGATGCGGCCTTCGATATAGACCGACGATCCCTTGCGCAGGTACTGGCCGGCGATTTCGGCGATCTTGCCGAAGAACGAGACGCGGTGCCATTCGGTGGCCTCCTTCATCTCGCCGCTCTGCTTGTCCTTGTAGCGATCGGTGGTCGCCAGGCGGATATTGGTCACGGCGTCGCCGCTGGGCAGGTAGCGGGTTTCCGGGTCTGCGCCGAGGTTGCCGACGAGAATGACTTTGTTGACCGATGCCATGTGAATGTTCTCCAAAAGCCACGCGCTGTGTTGAAAAGCGTGGCAATACGATGACGGTAAAGCGGATGTAGTGTGACGCGATACTGCGGTGACGTAAACGAACATCGCGCCCCCGGCCAGACGTCGGGTGGCGCGATCATGCTAGGCCTTTACCAGGCCGGATTCTTTACGATGTGATGCGGATCAGGCCGGCGTTGCCGGTGCAGCTTCCTGCCCGCGCGCCGGCGGCGCCTTCATGCTCCAGGCGATTATAAGCCAGAGCAACAGCACCACCGCGCAACCGACGAACACGGCGCTGCGCCCCTCGTGCTTGAGCAGCCAGCCACCGGCCGCGCCGCCCAGGAACAGGCCCAGCGCCTGCGTGGTGTTGTAGACGCCCAGCGCCGCCCCGCGCGCGGCGGCGGCGTAGCGCGACACCAGCGAAGGCTGCATCGCCTCCAGCACGTTGAACGCGACGAAGAAGAGCAGCAGGACGCCGACGATGGCCCACAGCCCGTGCACGGCGGCAAACAGCAGCTGCACCGCGGTCATCAGCGCGACCGCGGCCAGCAGCACCGGGCGCACGCGGCCGTAGCGCTCGGCCGCCATCATCGGGCCCAGCATCAGCACGAAGGACACCAGCACCACCGGCAGGTAGACCTTCCAGTGCTGGTCCAGCGGCATGCCGGCATCGGCCAGCATGGCGGGCACCACCATGAACATGGCCACCTGGGAAGCGTGCAACGCGAGCACGCCGACGTTCAGGCGCGCCAGGTCGGGGTTGAGCAGCACCTTGCGGAACGGCAGGCGCACCGGATGCGGCGGCGGCGGGGTCGGCACCAGGAACAGCGTCACGCCGATGGCCACCAGCCCCAGCACCGACATCAGCCCGAAGATGCCGGACATGCCGATGCTGTGCAGCAGCGGCGAGGCGATCACCAGCGACAGCGCGAAGGTCAGGCCGATGCTGCCGCCCACCATTGCCATCGCCTTGGTGCGATGGCGCTCGCGCGTCAGGTCGGCGATGCAGGCGGTGATGGCCGCGGAGATCGCGCCCATGCCCTGCAGCGCGCGGCCGGCGATGATGCCGCCGAGCGTGTCGGAGAAGGCGGCCACCAGCCCGCCGGCAATGAACAGCAGCAGCCCGGCCACCATCACCGGCTTGCGCCCGATGCGGTCGGACAGCCAGCCCAGCGGGATGTGCAGGAATGCCTGCATCAGGCCATAGATGCCCATGGCCAGGCCCACGCGCTGGGCGTCGTGCCCGTCGGGCAGGCTCTGCGCATATTCGGCAAAGATGGGCAGGATCAGGAACAGGCCGAGCATGCGCAGCGCGAAGATGCTGGCCAGCGACACGGCGGCGCGCAGTTCGGCGCGGGTCATGCGTTCGCGGGCGGGGGCCTGGGATGCGTCAGCGGCACCCGCACCCGGGGAAGAAGACTGGATCGACGGCATTGCGATCGTGGGATCGTGGAATCTGTCAGGCTGGCTGCCGGTGCATCGCAACGGCAGTTTCGATCGGGATCGCGGGGGGAAGTTGCCGCCCGGAACCCGGGGCCGGCGGCGGCTTCGCCGGGCGCCTGCATGGCGCGGGCCACCCCGGAAACCGAAGTTGGGTATATTAACAGGTTTGCTCCTTCGCGCTTCCCGGGTCACCTGGCCATGCCAGCTGGCCCCCGGGCGTGTGCCCGGGCGCGCATTCCGGCCGTCGCCAGCGGTCGGAAGTGCCAAATACGGTACTTGTTTCTGGGTTTTGCGATTCCTTCAGACAGCCTTGCCACTCCCGGCAGGGCGGCCTGTCTGGCGACGACTTTTCGGCATATGGAAGAAATCAAGATCCGTGGGGCGCGTACCCACAACCTGAAGAACATCAATCTCGACCTGCCGCGCAACCGGCTGATCGTGATCACCGGCCTGTCGGGCTCGGGCAAGTCCTCGCTTGCCTTCGACACGCTCTATGCCGAGGGCCAGCGCCGCTACGTGGAGTCGCTGTCCGCCTATGCCCGCCAGTTCCTGCAACTGATGGAAAAGCCGGACGTGGACCTGATCGAAGGCCTGTCGCCGGCAATCTCTATCGAGCAGAAAGCCACCAGCCACAACCCGCGCTCCACGGTAGGCACCGTCACCGAGATCCACGACTACCTGCGCCTGCTGTACGCCCGCGCCGGCACGCCCTACTGCCCCGACCACAACCTGCCGCTGCAGGCGCAGAGCGTGTCGCAGATGGTGGACGCCGCACTGGCACTGCCGGAAGACACCAAGCTGATGATCCTGGCGCCGGTGGTGGCCGACCGCAAGGGCGAGCACTCCGACCTGTTCGACAGCATGCAGGCGCAGGGCTTCGTGCGCTTTCGCATCCGCTCGGGCGGCGGCACCGCGCACGAGGCCGAGGCCAAGGTCTATGAGGTCGATGCGCTGCCGAAACTGAAGAAGACCGAGAAGCACACCATTGAAGTGGTGGTGGACCGCGTCAAGGTGCGCGCCGACATCAAGCAGCGCCTGGCCGAGTCGTTCGAGACCGCGTTGCGCCTGGCCGATGGCCGCGCGCTTGCGCTGGAACTCGACAGCGGCAAGGAGCATATGTTCAGCTCCAAGTTTGCCTGCCCGATCTGCTCGTATTCGCTGCAGGAGCTGGAGCCGCGGCTGTTCTCGTTCAACAACCCGATGGGCGCCTGCCCGAGCTGCGACGGGCTGGGCCAGATCACCTTCTTCGACCCCAAGCGCGTGGTGGCCTTCCCCAACCTGTCGCTGGCCTCGGGCGCGATCAAGGGCTGGGACCGCCGCAACCAGTTCTACTTCCAGATGCTGCAAGGCCTGGCGGCGTACTACGACTTCGACACCGAGACCCCGTTCGAGGAGCTGCCGGAAAACGTGCAGCAGTCGGTGCTGCACGGCTCGGGCGAGCAGGAGATCCCGTTCACCTATATCAACGAACGCGGCCGCACCACCGTGCGCGAGCATGTGTTCGAAGGGATCATCCCCAACCTGGAGCGCCGCTACCGCGAGACCGATTCGGTCGCCGTGCGCGAGGAACTGGCCAAGTACCAGAACAACCAGCCCTGCCCCGCCTGCCACGGCACCCGCCTGCGCACCGAGGCGCGCCACGTCAAGCTGGGCGAGGGCGAGCAGGCGCGCGCGATCTTCGAGATCAACGGCTGGCCGCTGCGCGACGCGCTGACGTACTTCCTGACGCTGGACATGCACGGCGCCAAGCGCGAGATCGGCGACAAGATCATCAAGGAGATCTCCGCGCGGCTGAACTTCCTGAACAACGTCGGGCTGGACTACCTGTCATTGGAGCGCAGCGCCGATACGCTGTCAGGCGGCGAGGCCCAGCGCATCCGGCTGGCGTCGCAGATCGGCTCGGGCCTGACCGGCGTGATGTACGTGCTGGACGAACCCTCGATCGGCCTGCACCAGCGCGACAACGACCGCCTGATCGGCACGCTCAAGCACCTGCGCGACATCGGCAACTCGGTGCTGGTGGTCGAGCATGACGAGGACATGATCCGCGCCTGCGACTATGTGGTCGACATCGGCCCGGGCGCCGGCGTGCACGGCGGCATGATCGTGGCCGAGGGCACGCCGCGGCAGATCGAGGAGTCGCCGGCATCGCTGACCGGGCAGTACCTGTCCGGCCAGCGCCGCATCGAAGTGCCGAAGGAACGTGCCGCACCCGACGATGAGCGCCTGCTGCGCATCGTCAACGCCAGCGGCAACAACCTGCGCAACGTCACCGCCGAGGTGCCGGTGGGGCTGCTGACCTGCATCACCGGCGTGTCCGGCTCGGGCAAGTCGACGCTGATCAACGACACGCTCTACCACGCGGTGGCGCGCCACCTGTACGGCTCGACGCCGGAACCGGCGCCGCACGACCGCATCGAGGGGCTGGAGCATTTCGACAAGGTCATCAACGTCGACCAGAGCCCGATCGGCCGCACGCCGCGCTCCAACCCGGCCACCTATACGGGCCTGTTCACGCCGATCCGCGAACTGTTCGCCGGCGTGCCGTCGGCCAAGGAGCGCGGCTACGATCCGGGCCGCTTCTCGTTCAACGTCAAGGGCGGCCGCTGCGAATCGTGCCAGGGCGACGGCGTGCTCAAGGTCGAGATGCACTTCCTGCCCGACGTCTATGTGCCGTGCGATGTCTGCCACGGCAAGCGCTACAACCGCGAGACGCTGGAAGTCCTGTACAAGGGCAAGAACATCTCCGAGGTGCTGGACCTGACCGTCGAACAGGCGCACGAGTTCTTCAGCGCCGTGCCGGTGGTGCGGCGCAAGCTGCAGACGCTGCTGGACGTGGGCCTCGGCTATATCCGCCTGGGCCAGTCGGCGACCACGCTGTCGGGCGGCGAGGCGCAGCGCGTCAAGCTGTCGCTGGAGCTGTCCAAGCGCGATACCGGGCGCACGCTCTATATCCTGGACGAGCCCACCACCGGGCTGCACTTCCACGATATCGAGCTGCTGCTCAAGGTCATCCACAAGCTGCGCGACCAGGGCAATACCGTGGTCATCATCGAGCACAACCTCGATGTCATCAAGACCGCGGACTGGCTGATCGACATGGGGCCGGAAGGCGGCGCCGGCGGCGGCCAGGTGATCGCGCGCGGCACGCCGGAGGATGTGGCCAGGAGCAAGGCGAGCTTTACCGGCAAGTATCTGGCACCGCTGCTCAGGCGGGCCTGAGCGTTCAGTCCAGCCCGGCGGCCGGCAGCACGCGCGTGCGCCGGGCCGCGCCGTCCGGCTGCAATTCGATTGCCGCTCCACCGCCGCTGTCGGCGCCATGGCCAGTCAATGCGGTGATCACCACCTGGTGCGTGACCAACAGGTAAGGCCCGCCGCGCGGATCCAGCCCGTCGATAAAGCGCGAAAGCTGAGCGGTCTGCGCTTCCCGGCGCTGCGCATCCGCGCCAAAAAATGAATTGAGCAATGGCTGGACCCGCACCGGACCCAGGTCGATCAGGCGTGCGGTGTCCTGGCAGCGGCACCAGGCACTGCTGTAGACCCGCGTCGGCCGGAAGCCTGCCGCCTTCCAGCTTGTACCGAGCCTGGCCGCCTGCTGCCGGCCGTTCGCGTCCAGGTTGCGCTGGGTCGAACAGTCGTCCAGTTTGAAGCCCGGCGGATCGCCGACCCCCGGCGCACTCGCATGCCGCAGCACGACGACGACATTGGGGCGCTTCAGCTCACTGACGGCGATTTCGCCCTGTGATGCCGGAACGACCTGGGCGGCGGCCACGCACGGCGCCATGGCAAGCCATGCAAGGAAGAGGCGAAGAAGCGGCATCGGCGTCTCCGGTGACGGGCCAGTCCATCCGGTATAGCAGGTCCGCGTGTCATGCAAAGATCGCCCTGCCCGCTTGCATTCACCACCCCGCGCCCTACCATGAACCGGATGGCGGCAAGCCGCGCCGCCATTCTGGAGCCAGCCATGGACCTGACGGTCGTACCGGTCACCAAGCCGGAAGCCACCAACTTCATCTTCGGCCATTCGCATTTCATCAAGACCGTGGAAGACCTGCACGAGGCGCTGGTTGGCACGGTGCCGGGCATCCTCTTCGGGCTGGCGTTCTGCGAGGCATCGGGCAAGCGCCTGGTGCGCTGGTCGGGCACAGATGAAGACCTGATCGACCTGGCCTGCGAGAACGCCCGCGCCATCGGCGCCGGGCATAGCTTCCTGATCTTCCTCGGCGACGGGTTCTTTCCGGTCAACGTGCTGGCCGCGGTGCGGGCAGTGCCGGAGGTGTGCCGCATCTTCTGCGCAACGGCCAACCCGACCCAGGTGATCATCGCCCAGACCGATGCCGGGCGCGGCGTGGTGGGGGTAATCGATGGCGCCTCGCCGCTGGGGATCGAGACCGATGCCGATGTGGCCGAGCGCAAGGCGCTGTTGCGGAAGTTCGGCTACAAGCTCTAGCGTCGCCGATCAGTGCTGCGCTGCCTGCACGGTCGGCACCGCCGGCAGGTCGTCTTCCTTCATGCGGCTGCGGTTGAGTACGCCGGCCTGTTCCAGCACCGGGTAGGCAGTGGCGCAGAACAGGGAGTTCAGGCGCTTGAGCTCGCTGATCACGTCCAGGTGCAATGAGCTGGTCTCGATGCTCTCCGCGGTCTGCACCGCCACGCGCTGCAGGTGGGTGCGCGCGTACTTGCGCTCAAGTTCGCGGAAGTTGGCCTTCTCGGCCATCAGCGCCTGCGCGCTCTTGAGGTCGCCGTTGAGAAACACCGACAAGCCCAGCCGCAGGTTGGCGACCAGGCGCGCGTGCATCTCGGCGATTTCCTGCATGCCCGCCTCGGAGAACATCAGGTTGTGGGCGATCTTCTTGTCCTTGGTATCGAGCAGGATGCGCTCGATGATGTCGCCCGCGTGTTCCAGGTTGATGGTGAGCGAGATGATCTCGGTCCAGCGCTGGCCGTCGCGCTCGTCCAGCGCTTCCAGGCTGATGCGGGTCAGGTAGAGCTTGATCGCGGTGTAGAGGTCGTCCACCTCGTTGTCGATGCGGCAGGTGGCGTCGGCCAGCTTGGCGTCGTTGGTGCGCAGCACGCGCAGCATGTTGTCCAGCATCTGCTCGACGCGGTCGCCGATGCGCAGCACTTCGCGCGCGGCGTTGGCCAGCGCCAGCGTGGGCGTGGACAGCGCCGCCGTATCGAGGTGGCGCGGCGTGACCTGGCTGTCGCCGGTGTTGCGCCCGGGCAGCACCTTCTCGCACAGCCGCGCCAGTGGCGCGGTGGCGCCCAGCAGCAGCACCGCCAGCGCGACGTTGAACAGCAGGTGGAAATTGACGATCAGCCGTTGCGGGTCATGGTCGACCAGCGCCAGCAGCTCCTCGGCCTGGCCCAGCAGCGGCAGCGCCACCAGGCAGCCCAGCAGGCGCGACAGCAGGTTGCCCAGCGTCACGCGCTTGCCCGGCTGGTTGTTGCCCGAGGTGGTCAGCAGCGCCGAGATGCCCGAGCCCAGGTTGGCCCCCAGCACCAGCGCCAGCGCCACGTGGATCGACACCACGCCGGCCGAGGCCAGCGCGCCGCAGAACAGCACCACGGCCAGGCTGGAATAGCACAGGATGGTCAGGAAGGCGCCGACCAGCATGTCCAGCCCCGCGTCGCCGGTCAGCGAGGCGAACAACACCTTGACGCCGGCGGCCTGCACCACGGGACGGGTGGCGATAGAGATCAGCTCCAGCGCCAGCGTGATCAGGCCCAGGCCGATCAGCACGCGGCCGACGTGGCCGGGCCTGCTGCCCTTCCAGGTCAGGTGGCAGATCACGCCGACGAAGATCAGCAGCGGCGACAGCCAGGACAGGTCCAGCGAGAACACCTGCACCATCAGCGCGGTGCCGACGTTGGCGCCGAGCATGATGGCCAGTGCCGGCGCCACGGCGATCAGGCCCTGGCCGACGAAGGAGCTGACGATGACCGCGGTGGCGTTGCTGCTCTGGACCAGCCCGGTGACGCCGAGCCCGGCAAGGAAGGCGGTGAAGCGGTTGGAGACGCTGGTCGACAGGACATGGCGCAGGTTCGCGCCGTAGACGCGCAGGATGCCGACCTTGACGATGTTGGTGCCCCAGACGAGCAGGGCAACGCCTGACAGCAGGTGAAGGAGTACGCCCATGGTGCGCCTTTGTGTGACCAGTGCCGACAAAACCCTGGAGGCTCGGCCCGGTCATCGTGTAGTTGTCAATGGGGCATTATGCGCCCGTCATCCGACAGCGGCAACGGCATGGGTGCGGCGTGCGGGCAACGGGCAACACCGGCGGCACAGGGCCCGGATGCGCGCCAGCGGCGCCGCTCAGGGCAGCGCGACCTTGATCCCCAGCCCGACGAAGATCGCCCCGGCGGCGCGGTCCAGCCAGCGGCCGGTGGCCGGGCGGCGGCGCAGCCAGGCGCCCAGCCAGCCCGCGCACAGCCCGAACAGCGAGAACACCACCGCCGTCTGCAGCATGAAGACCACGCCCAGCAGCAGGAACTGCAGCCCCGGGTGCGCGGCATCGGCGCGCACGAACTGCGGCAGGAACACCAGGAAGAACAGCGTCACCTTGGGATTCATGATGTTGCCGAGCACGCTCTGGCGGAACACGCGCCCCAGCGGCACCGCATCGACATCACCGCCCTGCGCCAGTCCGCCCTTTGCGCGCAGCGCCTGGATGCCGATCCAGATCAGGTAGGCCGCGCCCGCGTACTTGATCAGCTGGAACGCCAGCGGCGACGAGCGCAGCACCGCGGCCAGCCCCACCGCCGCAATCACGGTGTGGAACAGGCACCCGACCGAAAAGCCCAGTGCCGCGACCAGCCCCGCGCGCCGGCCCTGCGCCATGCCGCGCGCCAGCACCTGCAGGTTGTCGGGCCCCGGGGCCACAGTCACGGCAATCGAAGTCAGCAGGAACAGCAGCAGGTCAGGCATGGGGTCTCCTTGCGTGGAAATCTTGCAGGCGGGTCAGCGTGGCTCAGTGACCTTCGAACTTGCACACGGTGAACAGCGGCAGCCCGCCGTCCTGCAGCAGCTTCGAGCCGCCCAGTTCGGGCAGGTCGACGATGGCGGCGCCCTCCACCACCGTCGCGCCCAGGCGCTCCAGCAGCTTGCGCCCGGCCATCATGGTGCCGCCGGTGGCGATCAGGTCGTCGACCAGCAGCACGCGGTCGCCGGACTTGCAGGCGTCTGCATGGATCTCGACGGTGGCGCTGCCGTATTCCAGCTCGTACTCCTCGGCCACGGTCTGGAACGGCAACTTGCCCTTCTTGCGGATCGGCACGAAGCCCAGGTTCAGCTCATACGCGACGATCGCGCCCAGGATAAAGCCGCGCGCGTCGATGCCGGCCACCAGGTCGAGCTGCGCATCCATGTAGCGGTGCACAAAGACATCGATCAGCACGCGCAGGGTCTTGGGGTTCTGCAGCAGCGGGGTGATGTCGCGGAACATCACGCCCGGCATGGGCCAGTCCGGCACGGTGCGGATGCGCTCGCGCAGGTAGCCGGTGACGTCGCCGAGCTCGGGGGACTGGATGATGGAATCTGCCATAGGGATCTGGAAGCGGTAGGCGCGCAGCGCGGCGCGCCAGTCAGAAAGGGGTCGCAGTGGGTCGCGGCAGGGGTGGGCCGCCGGCGCGGTAACCAGTTACCACCCGCGCCACCGGGGCGGCCAGCACAATGGCCCTGCCGGCCCGGTTGGCTAGCCAGGGGCCGGGCTGCCGCGTCTGGCACCCGCCGGACACCCGTAACCATACAGGAGACCGCGATGGCAAAGAAGATTCTGATGCTGGTGGGCGACTACGCCGAAGACTATGAAACCATGGTGCCGTTCCAGGCACTGCAGATGGTCGGCCACACCGTGCATGCGGCCTGCCCGGACAAGCGGGCGGGCGACGCCTGCGCCACCGCCATCCATGACTTCGAGGGCGACCAGACCTACACCGAGAAGCGCGGCCACAACTTCACCCTCAACGCGACCTTTGCCGAGATCGACCCTGCCGGTTACGACGCACTGGTCATCCCCGGCGGCCGCGCCCCCGAATACCTGCGCCTGAACGCGCGCGTGCTGGAGATCGTGCGCCACTTCGCCCAGGCGGACAAGCCGATCGCCGCGGTCTGCCACGGCGCCCAGCTGCTGGCCGCGGCAGGCGTGCTCGAAGGCAAGACCTGCTCCTCCTACCCGGCCTGTGCGCCCGAGGTGAAGCTGGCCGGCGGCACCTATGCCGATATTCCCGTCGACCAGGCCCATACCGACGGCAACCTCGTCACCGCCCCGGCCTGGCCCGCGCATCCGGCCTGGCTGGCGCAGTTCCTTGCCGTGCTGGGCACGCGGATCGTACATTAGAGCTTTCCGCACGCGGCGCCCCCACGCGTGAAGGCACGGCCCGCCCCATACGGCGAGCCGTGCACATGCCCGCCGGCTGCGCCGCCCGCACGGGAGCATCCATGTGTGAAATCTTTATCCGCGCCAATCCGGCGTCGTACCAAAGCCAGTCGCGCTCGCTGCGCCTGCATGGCGTGGCCACCAGCATCCGGCTCGAGAGCCTGTTCTGGGAGGTGCTGGAAGAACTGGCGCGGCGCGACGACATGACCGTCAACCAGCTGATCACGCGCCTGCACGATGAACTGACCGAACATCGCGGCAGCGAGGCGGTGGCGGGTAATTTCTCGTCCTTCCTGCGCGTGTGCTGCCTGCGTTACCTGATGCTGCAGGGCGAGGGCCGCATCCCGGCCGATACCAGCGTGCCGATCCGTTCGCTGGACGCACGCGCCGTGCTCGACAACCTGCCGGAATCCTGGGTCGAGGCGCGTCCGCACTGACGCATCCGGCGATCCCGCTCAGCCGTTCAGGATGCGCGTCTCCGCCGCTTCCAGCGCCTCAGGCGGGCCGCGCAGCACCACGATATCGCCCGGTTCCAGCACGGTCTCGGGCTCCGGGTCGAAGGCGCGGATGCCGCGCCGGCGCACCGCGGTCACTTCCACGCCGATGCGCTCCAGCCCCAGCACGCCAAGGCGCCGCCCCACCGCCGTGGATTGCGGCCCGAGCGACACGGAATGCAGCCGCACCGAATCGCGCTCGACCATGTCCTCATCATCGTCGCGGCCGTGGAAATAGCCGCGCAGCAGGCTGTAGCGCGCGTCGCGCGCCTCCTGCACACCGCGCAGCACATGCCGCATCGGCACGCCCAGCAGCACCAGCGCGTGCGAAGCCAGCATCAGGCTGCCCTCGATGATCTCGGGCACCACCTCGGTGGCGCCGGCCTTCTGCAGCGTGTCGAGCTCTGAGTCATCCACCGTGCGCACGATCACCGGCAGCGCCGGCGCCAGCTCCTGCACGTGGTGCAGCACCTTGAGCGCCGACGGCGTGTTGGCATAGGTGATGATCAGGGCGGCGGCGCGGTGGATGCCGGCGGCGATCAGCGCCTCGCGCCGGCCCGCGTCGCCGTAGACCACGGTATCGCCGGCCGCGGCGGCCTCGCGCACGCGGTCGGGGTCCAGGTCCAGCGCCACATAGTTGATGCCCTCGCGCTCCAGCATGTGCGCCAGGTTCTGCCCGCTGCGGCCGAAGCCGCAGATGATGGCGTGTTTCTCGGTCTGCAGGCTCTGCGCGGCGATGCGGGTCATGTTCAGCGACTGCATCAGCCATTCGTTGGCGGCAAAGCGCAGCACGATGGCGTCGCTGTACTGGATCAGGAATGGCGCGGCCAGCATCGACAGCAGCATCGATGCCAGGATCACCTGGATCAGCACCGGGTCGACCAGGTTCAGGCCGTCGATCTGGTTCAGCAGCACGAAACCGAATTCGCCGGCCTGCGCCAGCCCCAGCCCGGTGCGGATGGCCACCCCCTGGCGCGAGCCGAAGACCCGCGCCAGCACCGCGATCAGCACCAGCTTGAACAGCACCGGCACCACCAGCAGCGCCAGCACCAGCCATACGTGGTCGAGCACCACGCGGACATTGAGCAGCATGCCGATGGTGACGAAGAACAGCCCCAGCAGCACGTCGCGGAACGGCTTGATGTCCTCTTCCACCTGGTGGCGGTAGGGCGTCTCGGAGATCAGCATGCCCGCCATGAAGGCGCCCAGCGCCATCGACAGGCCCAGCCGCTCGGTCAGCGCCGCCATGCCCAGCGTCACCAGCAGCAGGTTCAGCATGAACAGTTCCTGCGAGCGGCGCGCCGCCACCACGTGGAACCAGCGGCTCATCAGGCGCTGGCCGAGGAAGAAGATGGCGCCCAGGGCCACCACGATCTTGACCGTGGCCAGGCCCAGCGCCACCATCAGGTCGCCCGGATCGCGCGACAGCGCCGGGATCACGATCAGCAGCGGCACCACCGCCAGATCCTGGAACAGCAGGATGCTGATGATATTGCGGCCCTGCTCGCTTTCCAGCTCCATGCGCTCGGACAGCATCTTGGAGACGATCGCGGTGGAAGACATCGCCAGCGCCCCGCCCAGCGCCACCGACGCCTGCCAGGACAGCGGGAACAGCCAGTTGAAAGCCCAGCTGGCCGGCACCACCGCCAGCATCGACAGCACCACCTGCGAGCCGCCCAGGCCGAACACCAGCCGCTTCATCGAGCGCAGCTTGGTCAGGTTGAACTCCAGCCCGATCGAGAACATCAGGAAGACCACGCCGAATTCGGCCAGGTACTTGGTCTGCGCGGTGTCGCTGGCCAGCCCCAGCGCATGCGGGCCGATCAGGATGCCGACAGCCAGGTAGCCAAGCATCGGCGGCAGCTGCAGCATGCGGAATGCGACCACGCCGAAGACGGCGGCGGCCAGCAGCACCAGGGTCAGTTCCAGCGGAGAATGCATCAGGCGGTCTGGGTGACCGGCCAGGCGCGCGTCCGACCCGGCACGGGCACCCTGCCGGCAAAATACGGCGAGCTCGGCAAGCACGACGTGCGCCATGGGTCGGGCCAGGCGCCATCGCATTCGTTGGTATACTTCGTCGCCATGATAGCCAATTTCGATGCGGATCGAGCACTCAGGCTCGCCCGCGACACTCTCCAGACCGAAGCCGATGCGGTTTCCGCACTTTCCGGACGCCTGAACGGCGACTTTGCCCGTGCCGTGCTGCTGATCCTGCAATGCACCGGGCGCGTGGTCGTCTCGGGCATCGGCAAGTCCGGCCATATCGGGCGCAAGGTCGCGGCCACGCTGGCCTCTACCGGCACGCCGGCGTTCTTTGTGCACCCGGCCGAGGCCAGCCACGGCGACCTGGGCATGGTCACGCGCGACGACGTGCTGATCGCCTTCTCCAATTCTGGCGAGACCGGCGAGCTGCTGTCGATCATCCCGATCGTCAAGCGCATCGGCGCGCGGCTGATCTCGGTCACCGGCAACCCCGACTCCAACCTGGCCAAGCTGGCCGACGTGCACCTGGACGCGGCGGTCGAGAAAGAAGCCTGCCCGCTGAACCTGGCACCGACGGCCAGCACCACCGCGGCGCTGGCGCTGGGCGATGCGCTGGCGGTGGCGGTGCTGGATGCGCGCGGCTTTGGCGAGGAAGACTTCGCCCGCTCGCACCCCGGCGGCGCGCTCGGGCGCAAGCTGCTGACCCATGTGCGCGACGTGATGCGCACCGGCAACGCCGTGCCCGAGGTGCGTGAAAACACCCCGCTGGCCCAGGCGCTGATGGAAATCACCCGCAAGGGCATGGCCATGACCGCCGTGGTGGACCCGGACGGACACGCCATCGGCGTCTTCACCGACGGCGACCTGCGCCGCCTGCTGGAAACCCCGCGCGACTGGAAGACCGTGCCCATCGGCGAGGTCATGCACCGCAACCCGCACGTGGTCAACGAGAACCAGCTCGCCGTCGAGGCGGTGCAGGTGATGGAAGCCAACCGCATCAACCAGCTGCTGGTGGTGGATGACGACGGCCGCCTGACCGGCGCGCTGCATATCCACGACCTGACCCGCGCCAAGGTCATCTGAGCGGGCGCGGGCCCGGCACAACCGGCACAACGCCAAGGACACCATGCAGGCACTCCTCGCCTCCCTCAGCGGCATCGTCATGCGGCTGCTGCCGCTGCTGCTGATGGCCTTCGTGGCGGGCAGCACGTTCTGGCTGGTCCAGATCAACTCCCCCAAGGAAGACCCGGCCGCGCAAAGCACCAGGAAGCATGAGCCCGATTACTTCATGGACCGCTTCTCGGCCACCGAGCTGGCGCCGGACGGCAGCACCAAGATCCGCTTCACCGGCGAGCGCATGGTCCATTTCGAGGACGACCAGACCTACGAGGTAACCCGGCCCGCCATGCGCGCATACGAGCCGGACCGCCCGCCGGTTACCGCCCGCGCCGATATGGGCCGCATGAACGCCGAGGGCTCGGTGATCGACCTGTACGGTAACGGCTTCGTCATGCGCCAGCAGGGCGTGGACGTGTCCAAGGACCCGCAGCTGACCGCCGCATCCAGTTATTTCCAGCTGCTGGTCAATGATGACATCGTCAAGACCGACAAGCCGGTCAAGCTTACGCGCGGCCCGTCGGTGATGACCGCCAACGGCCTGATCTTCAACAACGTCACGCGCGAAGTACAATTGCTCGGCAATGTACGCGGCACCATCATCACCGGGCCGACCCCGGGCCGCGCGCCGGGGTCCTGAGCCCCGGCCCCGGGGGCCGCACCAACCCGCACCAACGTACCCAGACGCCCTCAAGCAACCCTGCCAACATGACTGCTTCCCTGACGACATCGTCCCGTCGACGCACCGCCCCGGCCCTGCTCGCCCTGGCCATGGCCTTCGGCCTGCTGGCCCAGCCCGCCCTGGCCGAACGCGCGGACCGTGACAAGCCGATGGTGCTGGAGGCGGACAACGCCAGCTACGACGACGTCAAGCAGATCTATACGCTGACCGGCAATGTGGTGCTGACCAAGGGCACCATGATCCTGAAGTCCGACGCCGCCGAACTGCGCACCGATCCCGAGGGCTACCAGTTCGCGGTGGCCACCGCCAAGCCGGGCAAGCAGGCCTACATCCGGCAGAAGCGTGAAGGCGTCGACGAATACATCGACGGCTGGGGCGACCGCATCGAGTACGACGGCAAGCAGGAGTACTCCAAGCTGATCGGCAATGCCCGCATGGCGCGCCTGCAGGGCGCCAAGCAGGTCGACGAGATCCGCGGCGCGGTGCTGACCTACGACAGCCGCAAGGAGTTCTACACGGCTGC
>NZ_JFJW01000098.1:25692-64973 GCF_000611125.1 Cupriavidus sp. SK-4 | reverse complement strand
GGGGCGCCGCCGCGGCCGCCAATCCGTCCGGCCGCGTGCGCGCGGTGCTGTCGCCGCGCCAGGACCAGAAGGCCGGTGCCACGGGCAGCGCCGGTTCGCCGCTGGACCTGAAGCCGGCACCCGCGCCTGCCAACAAACCCTGACGCCTGGCGCCGGCTGCGTGCATCGCATGCGGCCGGCGCCAGAAACGCCTGAACGCCAGACTGTGCCAATGACCGATACCGCAACCATCGCCGACAAGCCTTCCGTCGAAGCCTCCACCGTCCTTGCCGGCGGCAGCACGCTGGTCGTGCGCCACCTGAAGAAGCGCTATGGCTCGCGCACGGTGGTCAAGGACGTCTCGCTCGACGTGAAGAGCGGCGAGGTGGTCGGCCTGCTCGGGCCCAACGGCGCGGGCAAGACCACATCGTTCTACATGATCGTGGGCCTGGTGGCGCTGGACGAAGGCGATATCGTGCTCGACGGCGACCACATCAGCGGCCTGCCGATCCACGAGCGCGCGCGCATGGGGCTGTCGTACCTGCCGCAGGAAGCCTCGGTGTTCCGCAAGCTCAACGTCGAAGAGAACATCCGCGCGGTGCTGGAGCTGCAGGTGAGCAACGGCAAGCCGCTGGCCAAGGCCGAGATCGAGCGCCGCCTGGATTCGCTGCTCGACGACCTGCAGATCGCGCACCTGCGCAACAACCCGGCGCTGTCGCTGTCGGGCGGCGAGCGCCGCCGCGTGGAAATCGCGCGCGCGCTGGCGTCGTCACCGCGCTTCATCCTGCTGGACGAGCCCTTCGCCGGCGTGGACCCGATCGCCGTGGGCGAGATCCAGCGCATCGTCAGCTTCCTTAAGGCGCGCAATATCGGCGTGCTGATCACCGACCACAACGTGCGCGAGACGCTCGGCATCTGCGACCACGCCTACATCATCAGCGAAGGCACGGTGCTGGCCGCGGGCCAGCCCGAGGAAATCATCGCCAATGACGCAGTGCGGCGTGTCTACCTGGGCGAGAACTTCCGCATGTGATTTAGCGGCCTGCCCGCGAGCGGCAGGCCTCTTCGCGGACGCGCGTGGGCCCTCCCACAGCCAGCGGCGATCGGACCGCACAAGCGATAGCAATTTCCGTTCCAACAACGGAAAGATGCGCATAGAATAGGTCGCATGAAACCGTCGCTACAGCTCCGCCTTTCCCAGCATCTGGCCCTGACCCCGCAACTGCAGCAGTCGATCCGGCTGCTGCAGCTCTCCACGCTGGAACTGCAGCAAGAGGTCGAACAGGCGCTGACGGAAAACCCGCTGCTCGAGCGCGAGAACGACTGGATCGAAAGCCCGCTGCGCGTGGCGGCCGACGGCTCGGTCAACCTGCAGAGCGCACCGGCGCCCGCCCCGGCAGAGCCCCAGGGCAATGGCGACGCCCGCGCCGACGGCGCGGGTGACGATGACAGCTATGGCGACAGCGGCAACGGCGACGACTATGGCAGCGGCGACTGGAGCCTGGACGACTTTGCGCGCCGCCCCCAGGGCGACGAGGACGAAAAAACACCGATGCAGCTGCGCGAAGCCGAGCCCACGCTGCGCGAGTACCTGATGGAGCAGCTCACGCCGCTAAAGATCTCGGCGCGCGACAAGGGCCTGGCCATCTTCCTGATCGAATCGCTCGACGACGATGGCTACCTGAGCGCATCGCTTGAGGAGATCTGCACGGAGTTGCCGGAAGAACTCGAGTTTGAGATCGACGAAGTCCACGCCATCCTCACGCTGCTGCAGAGCTTCGACCCGCCCGGCGTGGGCGCGCGCAACGCCGCCGAGTGCCTGGCCCTGCAGTTGCGGCGCCTGACGCACCCGCAGCGCGAACTGGCGCTGAACATCGTCACCAACCACCTGGAGTTGCTCGCAGTACGCGACTACACGCGGCTGAAGAAGGCGCTGCAGGTCGATGAAGTGGCGCTGAAGTCCGCACACGAACTGATCCGCTCGCTGGCGCCCTACCCCGGCCATGCACACAGCCGCCCGGAGGCCGACTTCGTGGTGCCGGACGTGTTCGTGCGCAAGGGTGGCGGCGGCTGGATCGCGCAGCTCAATCCGGATGTGATGCCGAGGCTGCGCATCAATGACATGTATGCACAAATCCTGCGTGGCGCGAAGGGTGAGTCCGGCACGGCCGGGCTGCAGCAGAAGCTGCAGGAGGCGCGCTGGCTGATCAAGAACATCCAGCAGAGGTTCGACACAATCCTGCGTGTCTCGCAGGCCATTGTCGAGCGTCAAAAGAACTTTTTCAGTCACGGCGAAATCGCCATGCGCCCCTTGGTTTTGCGGGAGATTGCCGATACACTGGGTTTACACGAGTCAACCATCTCCCGGGTGACGACCAATAAATACATGGCAACGCCGATGGGTACTTTCGAACTGAAGTACTTCTTCGGCAGCCACGTGTCCACCGAAACCGGTGGCGCGGCTTCATCAACGGCCATCCGCGCCTTGATCAAGCAACTGATAGGAGCCGAAGACCCGAGGAATCCCCTTTCCGACAGTCGCATTGCCGAACTGCTGGGTGAGCAAGGCTTTGTTGTTGCGCGCCGCACTGTTGCCAAGTATCGCGAAGCCCTGAAGATCCCCGCAGTCAATCTCCGCAAGTCTTTGTAGCCGAGCCCACCGCCTGCCTGGTGAGGCTCTTTCAGAAGGAGAAGCGCTATGAACTTCAAGATCAGTGGACACCACCTGGACATCACGCCCCCTCTGCGTGAGTACGTGGAAACGAAGCTGGAGCGAATCGTCAGGCATTTCGATCAGGTCATTGGCGTTAGCGTGCTGCTCTCTGTCGACAACCACAAGGAAAAGGACCGGCGTCAGTACGCAGAAATCAATCTACATCTCAAGGGCAAGGACATCTTTGTCGAGGCGCATCACGAAGACCTATATGCAGCGATCGACGCACTCGTCGACAAGCTGGACCGTCAGGTGATCCGCTACAAGGATCGCGTGCAAGGCCACGACCGCGAAGCGGTCAAGTACCAGATGGCCGCAGCGCAAATGCAGCAATGACCGTGCCCGGCAGCCCCGCAGCGGGCTGCTGAATCAGGATTGAACAGGCAAGCCGCGCAACGAAGCGCGGCTTTTTTGCGCCCTCGCGTTCCGGATTGCCGCCGGCATGCCGCGCCCGCACTGGCGGTGCGGCCCGGCTGTGGCGCCGGAGCCAACGCTTTTCACCCGAACGGGCAAGAGTGTTCGCAAGCGCTGCGCCAAGGTGTATGCTGCGCCATACAAAGAGAGGGAATCCTGGCCGTGCCCCGCACCGGTGCACCGGCTCCCCGACCCGGAGGCACGATTGCATCACCATGTATCGTTCTGCACCGGCTTGCCCCGTTGCGCTGCACAATACGGGAGTAGTCGCTGCTCTATAATGGGCCGGACGCCTCCGGCCAGGCCAACGGCAGCCCGGAGCCAGCCCACTGCCCGGCGGAACGGTCCCGCCCGCTAACTGAAATCCTGCGCATCGCCCATGAATCGTTTGGCCAAATTGCTGCCACCCGGCAACATCACCCTCGACGTCAGCGTCACCAGCAAGAAGCGTGTGTTCGAGCAGGCCGGGCTCCTCTTCGAGAACAACCATGGTGTGGCGCGCGCCATCGTGACGGACAACCTGTTCGCGCGCGAGTCGCTTGGATCCACCGGCCTGGGCGCCGGCGTGGCGATCCCGCACGGCCGCATTAAGGGCCTGAAGCAGCCGCTGGCCGCCTTCATGCGCCTGGCCGAACCAATTCCGTTCGAATCGCCGGATGGCAAGCCGGTATCGCTGCTGATCTTCCTGCTGGTGCCCGAACAGGCTACGCAGCAGCACCTGGAAATCCTGTCTGAAATCGCGCAACTGCTTTCCGACCGCGACATGCGTGAAGGACTGGCCACGCTGCCCACGCCCGATGCCGTCCATCAGTTGCTGATCGCATGGCATCCCTGATCCCCTGATCCCCCAGGCGGGCCGGCACCAGACCGGGCAGGCGCCAAGGCGCTTCGCAAACCGCCCCACCAGTCATACAGCATGGAACTCACCGGCGTCACCTCCCAGTCCATCTTCGACGACAACGCAGCCGACATCAAACTCTCGTGGGTGGCCGGTCTGGAAGGCGCGGACCGCGCCTTCGACGTGGAGTTCGCCCGCGAAGCCACCTCCGCCGCCGACCTGGTGGGCCACCTGAACCTGATCCACCCCAACCGCATCCAGGTGCTCGGCAAGCCCGAGATCACCTATTACCAGCGGCTGGACGACGAGACCCGCAAGCGCCAGATGGGCGAGCTGATCCTGCTGGAGCCGCCCTTCCTGGTGATCGCCGACGGCATGGAGCCGCCGCCCGACCTGGAACTGCGCTGCACGCGCTCGTCCACGCCGCTGTTCACCACGCCGGTGTCGTCCGCCGCGGTGATCGACCACCTGCGCCTGTACCTGTCGCGCATCTCCGCGCCGCGCGTGACCATGCACGGGGTATTCCTCGACATCCTGGGTATGGGCGTGCTGATCATGGGCGAATCGGGCCTGGGCAAGAGCGAACTGGGCCTGGAACTGATCTCGCGCGGCCACGGGCTGGTGGCCGACGATGCCGTAGACTTCGTGCGCCTGGGGCCGGATTTCATCGAAGGCCGCTGCCCGCCGCTGCTGCAGAACCTGCTTGAAGTACGCGGCCTGGGCCTGCTCGACATCAAGACCATCTTCGGTGAGACCGCGGTGCGCCGGAAGATGAAGATCAAGCTGGTGGTGCAGTTGGTGCGCCGCAATGACGGCGAGTTCGAGCGGCTGCCGCTCGATTCGCAATACCTCGACGTGCTGGGCCTGCCGATCCACATGGTCAAGATCCAGGTGGCGGCCGGGCGCAACCTGGCCGTGCTGGTCGAGGCCGCGGTGCGCAACACCATCCTGCGCCTGCGCGGCATCGATACGCTGCGCGACTTCATGGACCGGCAGCGCGCCGCGATGCAGGCCGATGCGGTTTCGCGCGGCCAGGGCCGCCTGCTCTGAGCGCCAGCGTTTTCATTTACTTACAACGGCGTTGACGCAGGACGTCAACGTTCTTCAGGCATGCTCCGTTTTGTGCTGTAATGGGCATCGCGCCCGTTACGGAAGCTGCAACGCCGGCAATGGCGCGCGGCCATGAAGTTTTCCACACCCAGGAGAGCAAGCATGAAGAAACTGATCGCGATGTGCGCGCTGGTCACCCCGATGATCGCCGCCAGCGCTTTTGCACAGACCACCGCCACGCCGGCAACCCCCGCTACGCCAGCCAAGCCGGCGGCCACCGCACCGGCAACGCCGGCCATGCCTGCCACGCCCGCCACCCCGGCTACCCCGGACAAGCCCGCAGCCAATTCCCAGCAGGACAAGATGAAGGCCTGCAATACGGAAGCCGCCGGCAAGAAGGGCGACGAACGCAAGGCGTTCATGAAGGAATGCCTGTCCAAGGGCGCGTCCAAGACCCAGCAGGAGAAAATGGCCTCCTGCAGCAAGTCGGGCAAGGGCAAGAAGGGCGACGAATACAAGGCCTACATGAAGGAATGCCTGTCCAAGGCAGCCTGAGCGACGGCGCAAGCTGAAGAAGAATGGCGAACCGGGAGGTTCGCCATTTTTGCCTGTGTAAACTCCCTGTCATGACGCAGCCAGCACCTGATGCTATGCTTCAGGTGCTATGCGCATCATCCTCATCACCGGCATATCCGGTTCCGGCAAGTCCGTCGCACTGAACGTGCTCGAAGACGCAGGCTACTACTGCGTGGACAACCTGCCGGCTCAGTTCATCCCGGAACTGACCCGCTATCTCGACAGCCAGGGCTATACGCACCTGGGCGTCGCCACTGACATCCGCAGCCGCGAGTCGCTCGACCAGTTGCCCGACACCGTGCGCGCGCTGGCCGCGGAGCACCAGGTCGAGGTGGTGTTCCTGACCGCCAGCACCGACGCACTGGTGCAGCGCTACTCCGAGACGCGCCGCCGCCACCCTCTGTCGGTGCGTACCGACGGCATGCCGGGTCCGGGCGGTGAACCCGCCTTCAACGACACCGCGCTGATGGAAGCGATCGAGATGGAGCGCGCGCTGCTGAGCCCGCTGGCTGAGGCCGCGCACCGCATCGACACCAGCAATGTGCGCACCAATACGCTGCGCAGCTGGATCAAGGAGCTGATCCGCGACGACAGCCAGCGGCTGACGCTGCTGTTCGAGTCGTTCGGCTTCAAGCACGGCGTGCCCAGCGATGCGGACATGGTGTTCGACGTGCGCTCGCTGCCCAACCCCTATTACGACCTGGTTTTGCGCCCGCTGACGGGGCGCGACACGCCGGTGATCGACTTCCTGCAGGCCCAGCCAATGGTGCTGGCAATGGCCGAGGATATTCGCGCCTACGTGGAAAAGTGGCTGCCAAGCTTCATTGCCGACAACCGCAGCTACCTGACCGTGGCGATCGGCTGCACCGGCGGCCAGCATCGCTCTGTCTATATTGCGGAAAGGCTTGCCAACTACTTCCGGGCGCATGGTAATGTGCTGGTGAGACACCGAGAGCTCGCACCGGCGGGCTGACGCAGGCGGGACTGCCCACTGGCATCATTGGCATCTGCGCGCCGCGTTGGCCGGCTGGCCCATTGCTGCGCGATACCCAAGCTGGCACTGCATGTCCTCGACCGACCTCTACCGTCCCACGGCATCAGAAGATCCGCCACGGACGCTCGACAACCTGCCGCTGTTCCCGTTGCACACCGTGCTGTTTCCCGGTGGACGGCTGCCATTGCGCGTGTTCGAGGCGCGCTATGTCGACATGGTGCGCAACTGCCTGCGCGACAGCACACCCTTCGGCGTTTGCCTGATCGAAAGCGGCGAGGAAGTGGCCCGGCCGGACCAGCCCACCGTGCCCGAGCTGGTCGGCTGCCTGGCGGAGATCGTCGACTGCAACATGGAACAGCTGGGCGTGCTCTTGATCCGCGCGCGCGGCCGCGAGCGCTTCCATATCGTCAGCCATGACACCCGCGACGACGGCCTGCTGGTCGCCCGCGCCGAGGTGCTGCCCCCCGACATCATCGACTGCAAGCTGGAGCTGCTGGGCGAATGCCTGGATGCGCTGCGGCGCATTGTCACGCGGCTGCATGCCGAGCAACCCGACCGCCTGCCGTTCGACGAGCCCTACCTGTGGGATGACCCGAGCTGGGTCGCCAACCGGCTGTGCGAGTTGCTGCCGGTGCCGCTCAAGGCCAAGCAGATGCTGATGGCGCTGCCCGATGCCGGCATGCGCATCGAGATCGTGCACCGCTACATGCGCCAGAACCACATGCTCTAGGCGCCGTTTTCCATAGCATTCAGAACAGCCCGCCGCGCGCCTGGTCCTCCAGCAGCCTGCGCACCGGCGCGGGCGTACCCACCGCATCGAGATCGTCAAGCGAGATCCAGCGCTGTGCGGCTTCCGCGGCGCTGTCCTGCGCCATCAGGCTTGCGCCGTCCGCACTCACATCGACCCGGATGGCACGGATCAGCAGGCGGAAGTGCGTGAACACATGGGTCAGCTCGCCGGTCAGCGCGGCGCGCGCGGGCTTGCCAAAGACGCTGGCATAGTCGAGCGCCGCCGCCTCGGCGGCTTCCGCGTCGAAGGGCACGCTGTCGACCGGCATCTCCGGCAGGCTCCACAGGCCGCCCCAGATGCCGCTGCCGGGGCGCAGGCGCAGCAGCACTTCGCGCTGGCGCCGCACCAGCAGCATTACCGTGCTGCGCTCGGGGATGGCCGCGCGCGGCTTGGGCGTGGGCAGCACGCCGGTGAGCCCGTCGCGCCGCGCCACGCAGTCGGCCGACAGCGGGCACGCAGCGGCATCGGCCAGGCACGCCGGCTTGCCGCGCGAGCACACCGTGGCGCCCAGGTCCATCAGCCCTTGCGTATAGGCGATCATGTCCTCGGCCTGGCGCGGGCCTGCGGCCGGCAAGGCCAGCTCGGCCAGCTGCCACATGCGCGTTTCCACCACGCGCTCGCCCGGATGGCCGTGGATGCCGAAGCAGCGCGCGAACACGCGCTTGACGTTGCCATCCAGGATCGGCGAACGCACGCCGGCGCTGAACGCGGCGATCGCCGCGGCGGTGGAGCGGCCGATGCCGGGCAATGTGGCCAGCAGCGCGGGATCGGTCGGGAAACGGCCACCATGCTCGCTCACCACCTGCATGGCGCAACGATGCAGGTTGCGTGCGCGCGAGTAATAGCCCAGCCCCGCCCACAGCGCCATGACCTGGTCGGCAGGCGCCGCCGCCAGCGCCTGCACCGTGGGCAGCTGCGAGACAAAGCGCTGGAAGTAGTCGATCACCGCGCTCACCTGGGTCTGCTGCAGCATGATCTCCGACAGCCAGATGCGGTACGGGTCGCGCGTGTTCTGCCACGGCAGGTCGTGCCGGCCATGCCGGCGCTGCCAGTCGACCACGCGGGCGCCGAAGTCGGGCGGCACGCGGATATCGTCGGGGATGGCGGGAACGGCGCGGGGGGCTGGTTTGCGGGGCATCTGGGTGAAACGTTCTGAAGCGCGGGGGCGCGGCGGCGCACCAAAGAAAAAGGCGCCGCTAAGTGCGGCGCCACATGATATACCGGCTTCAGGATCAGGCCACCGCAAGGCTCGCGCTGTCGGCTGCGGCCGTCGGCCGCAGCAGCCGCTGCGCGTAGCCCTCGATACGGCCGCTGCGCTCGTCCAGGCCGTTGAGCACTTCCTCGAGCTCGGCAATGCGGCTTTCCAGCGTGTCGGTGGCCTCGTGGATGCGCTCGATCGAATCGACGCGCCGGCGCAGCTGCTTCTGGTGCTCGCGCACCTGCGCTTCCAGCGGCGTCATCACCGACTTGAGCCAGACCTCGATATCGCGGTTCAGGTCGCGGAAGTTCTCCAGCACGCGGCTGGCCATGGTGCTGAAGGCGCTCTGCACCAGCTGCGGGCGCGAGCGCGTCAGCATGCTGACCGTGCCGAAGTGCGCATGCACCAGGCGCAATGTTTCCTCAAGCTCGGCCACGTAGCGCTCGGCAGTGAACTGCATCGGCGTGGGCAGCGTGAAGCCGTGCTCGGCGTTGAAGCGCCGGTACATGCTTTCGATCAGCTGGTGCAGCTGGCCGATCTTGTTGTCGGCATCGGTCACCAGCCTGGTCAGCTGCGCAAACAGCGCGTCCATGTCTTCCCGCAGGCCGCGCGAGAAGAAGCGCTCTTTCATCTGCTCGCGCGCGCTGCGCATGGTGAGGCGCACGTCGCGCAGCTGCAGGCTCTTAATGATGTCGGCGCTGTGGCGGCCGAAGACCAGGCGCAACGCCTGGAACTTGCTGATGCTCTGCTCGAACTCTTCCTTCTCGCCCTGCACCCGCATCAGCATGTGCTTGACCATCGCGTGGTTCTTGCCGCGCAGGCCGCGCAACTCGAACAGCTGTTCGACGATATCGCGGCGGCGGCTCTGCAGCAGCTGCTGCGCGGCGCGCGCCATGTCTTGCACCAGCCGGTGCGCCTGGTCTGAAACGATCTCGCGCCGGCGCGGGATGAGCTGGTCGGACAGCACGTGCTCGAACTCGGGCAGGCCGCTGCGCGCCAGCAGCTCGTCGTCGTGCGTGACCTTGGCCACCAGGCCCTTCTGCGCCGATACCGGATAGACGCGCGACTGCTTGATGCCCAGCACCTGCCCGGTGGTGGACACCTGCCGCGCAATCTCCTGCGCGATCTCGCCCGGCTCGCGCAGCGGATCCCACAGCCCGTCGATCTTGTTGAGCACCGCCAGGCAGCCGCGCCGGTGGCCGGCGCCGACATGGCTGCGCCACAGCTCCAGGTCGCTCTTGGTGACACCCGCATCGGCGGCCAGCACGAACACCACCACATGGGCGTCGGGGATCAGCCGCAGCGTCAGCTCGGGCTCGGTGCCGATCGCGTTCAGGCCCGGCGTGTCCAGGATCACCAGGCCCTGGCGCAGCAGCGGGTGCGGGAAATTGATGACGGCGTGGCGCCAGCGCGAGATCTCGACCATGCCCTCGGCATCGACCGCGTAGGCGGCATCGGGATCGTTCTCGTGGTACAGGCCCAGCGCCTCGGCCTGCGCGGGCGGCACGCGCACGGTCTGCACCACGTGCTGGAACGCAGCCAGCATGCCCTCGGGCGAAGACGGGTCCAGCGGCACCGAATGCCAGTGCGAAGCCGAGGTGCCGGCCTCCAGGAAGTCGGCGGTAGAGGCCTCCTGCAGGCGTGTCTCGATCGGCAGCAGCCGAATGCACGGCGGTTCGGCCTCGTCATAGCGCAGCTCGGTCGGGCACATCGTGGTGCGCCCCGCCGACGACGGCAGGATGCGGCGCCCGTAGTCGGCAAAGAAGATGGCGTTGATCAGCTCGCTCTTGCCGCGCGAGAACTCGGCAATGAACGCGACCTTGAGGCGGTCGCTGCGCAGCACGCTCTGGATGCGCTGCACGCGGTCATCGGCCTGGGCGTCGTACAGGTCGTGCTGCTGCAGCCAGGACTGGAATTCGGCCAGTGACTGGAGGACCCCGGTTCTCCAGGCGCCGTATTGTTCGAATTGGTGGGCGAGCGTTGTCATGGAGCTGTTCGGCTGACTTGGTTTTACCTCGGGGCACGCCGCTTGCGCGCTGCGCCCGTGTTCGCACAATGCCGGCCCGGCCACGGTCTACCTGCAAGCGGCTGGGCCATTTTGTAACTTTTTATGACTGCGCACACGATACAGGTTTCCACAGCGGTTTTGTGGAATTCACGCCCCTCCCTCATGCCTTGCACAAGGAGTGTTGCGCCGACCCATCGACAATCGCCTGCGGCGCGCATTGTGCGCCACACGGCGCCTGCCCGGGGCGGCCGCCAAGGCTCAGTGCTGGCAGTTCGGGCAGTAGAAGGTGGAGCGCTGGCCCTGCACGATCTGGCGCACCGGCGTGGCGCAGACCCGGCATGGCTGGCCGGCGCGGTCGTAGACCAGGCAATCAAGCTGGAAATAGCCGCTGGCGCCGTCGCTGCCGACAAAGTCGCGCAGCGTGCTGCCCCCGCGCTCGATCGCCTGCGCCAGGGTCTCGCGCACCGCCTGCGCCAGGCGGTCGCAGCGCGCGCGGCTCAGGCGCCCGGCCGGGGTCGTCGGGCGGATGCCGGCGCGGAACAGGCTTTCGGACGCATAGATATTGCCCACACCCACCACGATGCCGCCGGCCAGCAGCACGGTCTTGATGGCGGCGCTGCGCCCGCGCGTGTGGCGGTGCAGCCAGGCGCCGTCGAAGGCGGGATCGAAGGGCTCGATGCCGAGCGTGCGTAGCAGCGGGTGCGACGGCAGTTCGGCCTCGGGCAGCGTGCTCCACAGGATGGCGCCGAAACGGCGCGGATCGCGGAAACGCAGCACGATGGTGCCCGGTTCGGTCGCCAGCGCGGCGCCGGGCCCGGGGGCCAGCACCAGGTCAAGGTGGTCGTGCGCGCCAGGCGGCGGCGCCTCGGGCAGCACCCGCAGCGTGCCGGTCATGCCCAGGTGGACCAGCAGCCAGCCGGCCGGCTCGCCCGCCGCCTCGCTCACGCATTCCAGCAGCAGGTACTTGCCGCGGCGCTCGATCCGGCGCACCACGCGCTGGGCCAGCCGCATTTCCAGTTCCGGATCGACCGGCCAGCGCAGGCCGCGGTGGCGCACCGTGACCGCGGCGATGCGCCGCCCCACCACATGCGGCAGCAAGCCGCGCCGGGTCACCTCGACCTCGGGCAATTCTGGCATCGAACCTCTCCGTTGGTTACCGCTCAAAACTCCAGCGGCGCCTGCGGGCACCGGCCTGCGGCGCCAAGCAGCGCATTGTAGCGGCAGGCTACAATGCCCTTATCAATGCGCTTTCTCCCATCCTTCGCCAGCGCGCGCCGGAGCAATCACTACATGTCGGACCTCATGCCGGACCTGATGCCGGACCCCACGTTGCAAGCCACCGCGGGCGGCCTCCCGATCGCATTTCCAGGCGCCGTTTCCCGCACAGCGCGCACGGCTGGCGCCCTGGCCCGGTTTTTCCAGGCGCCCCGCCGCCATGCGCGTGCGCTGGCCGCCTCGGCATTGCTGGCCCTGGCCGCCGGCGCCAGCCACGCCGCGCCGCCTGCGGGCGCCATGCCATTGCCGTCGGCACTGCAGCTGGCCGCGGCCGAAAGCGAGCGCCCCGCCGCCGCCAGCAAGCCGGCACGCAGCGCGCTGCCGTCGCTGGAGCTGACCGACGACATCGTCTATATGGTGCTGGCCGCGGAAATTTCCATGCAGCGCGGCCTGGTCGGCCCGGCCTACCGGACCTACATGGAACTGGCCCGGCAGACCCGCGACCCGCGCTTCGCGCAGCGCGCCACCGAGATCGCCTTCAATGCGCGCATCCCGCAGCAGGCACTGGACTCCGCGCGCCTGTGGAAGGAAATTTCGCCGACTTCGCCCGCGGCAACGCAGGTGCTGTCGACGCTGCTGGTGCTCAACGGCCGCTGGGACGATGCCCGGCCCCTGCTGCAGCAACAGCTGGCGGCGGTGCCGGCCAGCCATCGCGGCGAGGCCATCCTGCAGCTGCAGCAGCAGTTGTCGCGCACCAGCGATGCGGCTGGCGCGGCCACACTGCTGCAGGACCTGACCAAGAATGACACCAAGCTGCCTGAAACGCAGCTGGCCCTGGCGCGCGCCAGGGAAGTCGCCGGCGACGAGCCGGGCGCGCTCGCCGCGCTCGACCAGGCGCTGCGGCTGCGCCCGGGCTATGAAGCGGCCGCGCTGATGGCGGCCGAGCTGCGCGCCGAGAAGCAGCCCGACGAAGCCGTCGCGATCCTGAAGCGCTTCCTCGACAAGTCGCCGGATTCGGTCAACGGCCATATCACGCTGGCGCGGCTGTACCTGCTGCGCAACGACATGCAGTCGGCCCGGCAGGAGTTCGAGACACTGCGCAAGGTAGCCCCTGGCGACCCGCGCGTGCCGCTGGCATTGGGCCTGACCAGCCTGCAGGCCAAGAGCTACGGCGAGGCCGAGCAGTACCTGAAGGAATACCTGCAGCTGGTCGAGAAGCAGCCCACCGCCAACCCCGACATTGCCTACCAGTACCTGGCACAGATCGCCGAGGAGCGCAAGGACTATGCCGGCGCCATCCAGTGGCTGGACCGCATCGAGGACATCCGGCTGGCGCCCGCGGCCACCGCCAAGCGCGCGCAGCTGCTGGCGCGCATGGGCAAGCTCGACGACGCCCAGGCGCTCTTCGGCGAGATGCTCACCGATGCCGCGGACATCCCCGATCCCGGCCAGCGCACGCAGCGCGTGACCGCCATCCGCCAGGCCGAGGTGGCCACGCTGATGGAAAGCAAGGCCTATGACCGCGCCCGCAAGCTGCTCAACGACCGCGTCACGGCCGAGCCCGACAACGCCGACTGGATCTACGAGCTGGCCATGCTCGACGAGCGCCAGAAGCGCTACGACAGCATGGAAAAGGGCCTGCGCAAGGTGATCGCGCTGCAGCCGCAGCAGAAGCAGGGCTACAACGCGCTGGGCTACTCGCTGGCCGACCGCAACGAGCGGCTGCCCGAGGCGCTAAAGCTGCTGGAGCGCGCCTCCGAGCTGGGGCCGGACGATCCGTACATCATGGACAGCCTGGCCTGGGTCAAATTCCGCATGGGCGACCTGCGCCCGGCGGCCGACCTGCTGCGCAACGCCTATTCCAAGGCGCCCGAGGCCGAGATCGGCGCGCACCTGGGCGAGGTGCTGTGGCAGCTCGGCGAGCACGACGAAGCGCGCAAGACCTGGACCGAGGCCGTCCGGATCGATCCCGAGAACGAGACCCTGGTCGACACGCTGCGCCGCTACAAGGTCAACGTGCAACTGGCCAAGTAACCCCGCCCGCCGCGGCCCGCAGCCCGGGTCCGCGGCGCCGGATTCCCGTCAGCCGGCGGGCGCCGCCGCGCCGCCGTTCTCACGACCAAGCCCATGAACCGATCCCGACGCCTGGCGCTTTTCTGCCTTGGCGCCCCGCTGCTGCTGCAGGCGTGTGCCAGCGTGGCACCGTCGCGCAGCTTTGATGGCGACCAGGCCGCCGCCAGCCAGCAATACACCGGCCGCTTCTCCGCCAACTACGTGCGCTATGGGCGCGACGAAGGCGTGCAGGGTAGCTTCCGCTGGGAAGAGCAGGGCCGCAACGTGCGGCTGGACCTGGTGTCCCCGCTCGGCCAGACCCTGGCCGTGGTCACCGCCACGCCGTCCGGCGCCACGCTCGACCTGCCCAACCAGCCGCCGCGCAACGCGCCTGAGGTCGACACCCTGATGGAGGAAGCGCTTGGCTTTGCGCTGCCGGTGGCAGGCATGCGCGACTGGCTCCACGGCCGCGCCACGCAGGGCGCGCCCGCGCGCACCACGCGCGACGAGCAGGGCCGGCTGGCCACGCTGGCGCAGAACGGCTGGACCGTGCGCTACGTCGCCTGGCAGGACGCAGCCGCCCAGGTGCCGCGCCGCATCGACCTGGCGCGCGACGCCGGCAGCAATCCGCTGTCGGTGCGCCTCGTGATCGATCCCCAGACGCCTTGAACCGCACCATGCATCGCAGCCAAGCCCTGCCCCCGCCCGAACTGCGCGACTGCCCCGCGCCGGCCAAGCTCAACCTGTTCCTGCACGTGACCGGCCGCCGCGCCGACGGCTACCACACGCTGCAGACCGTGTTCCAGCTGGTCGACTGGTGCGACACGCTGCATTTCCGCCGGCGCGACGACGGCGTGGTCGCGCGCGTCACCGACGTGCCCGGCGTGCCGGCCGAGACCGACCTGGTGGTACGCGCCGCGCGCGCCTTGCAGGCCGCCACCGACACCGCGTTCGGCGCCGATATCGCCATCGACAAGGTGCTGCCGATGGGCGGCGGCATCGGTGGCGGCTCGTCCGACGCCGCCACCACGCTGCTGGCGCTGAATCACCTGTGGGGGCTGGGCCTTGCGCGTGCCGAACTGATGCGCATCGGCCTGGCGCTGGGCGCCGACGTGCCGGTGTTCGTGTTTGGCCAGAACGCCTTTGCACAGGGCATCGGCGAGGACCTGACGCCAGTCGAGTTGCCCGACAGCTGGTTCGTGGTCATCCACCCGAAACAGCATGTCCCCACCGCTGAAATTTTTTCGGACGAGTGCTTGACAAGGGATACGCCGCTCTCCATAATTGCGGTCTTCGCTGCTCGCACAAACAAATTCGATTTCGGTCGCAACGACCTGGAACCGATAGCAACAGCGAAGTTCGGCGAAGTCGCCCGAGCCCTAGCATGGCTGAAGCAACACAATCAGCATGCCAGGATGACCGGTTCCGGAGCCTGCGTGTTTGCGCGTTTTCCCGACGCAGCAACAGCACAGCAGGTTTTGGAAAGGTTGCCCCCGGAATGGGATGGCAGGTGTGTGCGCAGTCTGGCACGTCATCCGCTCGCAGCGCTCGCGTAGCAAGTTTTCGTTCGGCGCGGTACGGCAGTCTGGTACCACGAAGAACGGCCCGGTTGTGTAGGGGAGTCGCCAAGTTGGTCAAGGCACCGGATTTTGATTCCGGCATTCGAAGGTTCGAATCCTTCTTCCCCTGCCATTACATTCCTATAGTGTCCTTACGGACCCTCTGTATCAGTCACCGGCTTTGCCGGTGACGCCAAGCTCCCCCAGCAGCAAGACAGGTGCCCCGAATGAGCAGCGAAGGCTTGATGGTATTTACCGGCAACGCCAACCCCAAACTCGCGGAGGCTGTCGTACAGCACCTCGGCATTCCCCTGGGCAAGGCGTTGGTTGGCCGTTTCTCCGACGGCGAAGTTCAAGTAGACATCCAGGAAAACGTTCGCGGCAAGCACGTCATCGTGCTGCAGTCCACCTGCGCGCCGACCAACGACAACCTGATGGAGCTGATGGTGATGGTCGACGCGCTCAAGCGCGCCTCGGCACGCAGCATCACCGCCGCCATGCCCTACTTCGGCTATGCCCGCCAGGACCGCCGCCCGCGTTCGGCGCGCGTCGCGATCTCGGCCAAGGTCGTGGCCAACATGCTGGAAGTCGCCGGTGTCGAACGCGTGCTGACGATGGACCTGCACGCTGACCAGATCCAGGGCTTCTTCGATATTCCCGTCGACAACATCTACGCTTCGCCGGTACTGCTGGGAGACCTGCGCGAGAAGAACTACGGCGACCTGCTGGTGGTGTCGCCGGACGTCGGCGGCGTGGTCCGTGCCCGCGCACTGGCCAAGGAACTGAACTGCGACCTGGCGATCATCGACAAGCGTCGTCCCAAGGCCAACGTGGCCGAGGTGATGAACATCATCGGTGAAGTCGACGGCCGCAACTGCGTCATCATGGATGACATGATCGACACCGGCGGCACGCTGTGCAAGGCCGCCCAGGTGCTGAAGGAGCGCGGCGCGCTGAAGGTCTTCGCCTACTGCACGCACCCGGTGCTGTCGGGTGGCGCGGCCGCCCGCATCGCGGACTCGGCGCTGGACGAAGTGGTGGTTTGCGACACCATCCCGCTGTCCGAAGAAGCCGCCAAATGCACCAAGATCCGCCAGCTCTCGACCGCCCCGCTGTTGGCCGAGACCTTCACCCGCATCGTCAAGGGCGACTCGATCATGTCGCTGTTTGCGGGTTCCTGATAGAATTTAAGGTTTTACTGCGTTGACTGCTGCTTTCTGGCAGTCAACGTGACTTGATCGGCGCTTATTTTTTCATTTGCGCCGCAACGAGGCTGTCTGGTCGCGGACAGCCTTCTTACATTTGGAGTCATCATGAAAGTTGTCGCTTTCGAGCGTAGCGTACAGGGAACGGGTGCGAGCCGCCGCCTGCGCAATTCGGGCAAGACCCCCGGCATCATCTACGGCGGCGCCGCCGAGCCGAAGATGATCGAACTGGATCACAACGCGCTGTGGCACGCCCTGAAGAAGGAAGCGTTCCACTCGTCGATCCTGGAACTGGAAGTCGCTGGCAAGTCGGAACAGGCCCTGCTGCGCGCATTCCAGATGCACCCGTTCAAGCCGCTGGTGCTGCACGTCGATTTCCAGCGCGTGTCGGCCAACGACAAGATCCACGTCAAGGTGCCCCTGCACTTCATGAACCAGGAAACCGCTCCTGGCGTGAAGCTGGGCCACGGCATCGTCAACCACATCGTGAACGACCTGGAAGTGTCGTGCCTGCCGGCCGACCTGCCCGAGTTCATCGAAGTGGACCTGGCCAACGCCGAGCTGAACCAGACCATCCATCTGTCGGATGTGAAGCTGCCGAAGGGCGTGACCGTGATCACCCACGGTGACGACAACCCGGCCATCGCCAGCATCTCGCAACCGGCTGGTGCCGTGTCGGAAGCTGCCGAAGGCGGCGAAGCCGCTGGCGAAACGCCGGCTGCCTAAGCTGCAGCAGCGGTTGCGGCCCGCCGGCCGCGCCACGAAGAACCCGCCGCTTCTTGCGGCGGTTTTTTTTCGCCCGGCAGCCGTCTGCCGGTTTTTCGGTATCCTTGGCGCTTGTGGCACAGCCTTGCGCGCCAACGACCCAGTCAAACGCATGATCAAGCTCATCGTCGGCCTCGGCAATCCCGGTGCGGAGTACGAGGCCACCCGACACAACGCCGGCTTCTGGCTGGTGGACCAGCTGGCCCGCATGGGCGGCGCCACGATGCGCGTGGAGGGCCGCTTCCACGGCCTGGCCGCGCGTGCGCGGCTGTGGGACCAGGACATCTGGCTGCTCAAGCCGTCGACCTTCATGAACCGCTCCGGACTGGCCGTGGTGTCGCTGGCGCGCTTCTACAAGGTCCTCCCCGACGAGATCGTGGTCGCGCACGACGAGATGGACCTGCCGGCGGGCGCGGCCAAGCTCAAGCGCGGCGGCGGCGCGGGCGGCCACAACGGGCTCAAGGACATCTCGGCCCACCTGAGCACGCAGGACTACTGGCGCCTGCGCCTGGGCGTGGGCCATCCGCGCAACGCGCCTGGCGGCGCCGGCGCGGGCCGCGAGGACGTGGTCAACTTCGTGCTCAAGCCGCCGCGGCGCGAGGAGCAGGAAGCCATCGATGC
The DNA here is from genome assembly GCF_000611125.1 of Cupriavidus sp. SK-4. Lineage (NCBI taxonomy): Bacteria > Pseudomonadati > Pseudomonadota > Betaproteobacteria > Burkholderiales > Burkholderiaceae > Cupriavidus > Cupriavidus sp. SK-4. Next base: position 46,996 of record NZ_JFJW01000098.1, on the reverse strand, counting down.
CGCCATCGACCGTTGCATCGACCCGCTCGGCCTGCTGGCGCGTGGCGATGCCGAACGCGCGATGGCGCAGCTGCATACCACGCGCTGACAAATACGCACATCCCTGCGACAACTGCGTGAAAACGGGCCGCTTCCGCGGCCCGTCGTCTTTTGGCGGCCCAAGACTGCTGTTGCAGACAATATGTCATCAAAGTGCCATGGGCGGCACATACATTCCGTGGTTTCCAATCGCATCGGTATCGCATGGTCGCCGATGCGCATGACAACCCACAGGAGGAAGCCCATGTCGTACCTGACCGATGAAGCGCGAGCCGCCAGTCGCGCTGCCAAGCCCGACGTTGACGTGCCCGGCCAGATGCTCGAAGACATCGTAGCCGCCAACCCGGCCCGCCGCCGGGTGCTGCGCGGCGGCCTGGGCCTGTCGCTGGCCTCGGCGTTCGGCAGCGGCCTGCTGGCCGCCTGCGGCGGCGATGACGATCCCGCGCCGGCGCCGGCACCAGCCCCCGCACCCGCTCCGGCCCCCGCGCCCGCCGCGGTCGCCCCGAGCTACGACGTCACCTTCGAGCCGATCGCCAAGTCGACCGCCGATACCGTGGTCGTGCCCAACGGCTACAGCGTCGACGTGCTGTTCTCCGCCGGCGACCCGGTCGAAGCCGGCGCCACCGGCTATGCCGGCGCCTTCCAGTCCTCGGCCGAAACCGAGCGCCAGGCCGGCGGCAACCACGACGGCATGCACTACTTCGCGCTGCCGGGCGTCGATCCGCAGAAGGGCGGCCTGCTCGCGATCAACCACGAGCTGCCGGACTACAACATCCTGTTCCCGACCGCCTACGTTGCCGCCACCGCAACCCCGGAACAGAAGCGCATCGCGCTGTCGGCGGTGGGCATCTCGGTGATCGAAGTCGAACTGGCCGCCAGCGGCAAGTGGCAGGTCAAGCGCGACTCGATCTACAACAAGCGCTACACCGGCAACACGCTGTACCGCGTGGGCGGCCCGGCCGCCTCGGTGGTGGGCTCGACCGTGGTCGGCATGCTCAACAACTGCTCGAGCGGCCATACGCCGTGGGGCACCTACCTGACCTGCGAAGAAAGCACGGACAACTACATCGACCCGACCCAGGCCGAGAACGGCTACGGCTGGGTGGTGGAAATCGACCCATACGGCACGCTGGGCACGCCGGCCAAGCGCACCGCAATGGGCCGCTTCGACCATGAGAACGTCGCCTTCCTGACCGACGCCAGCAACAACGTCGCCTTCTACATGGGCGATGACGGCACCCCGGGCTGCATCTACAAGTTCATCCCGAGCAAGGCGTTCGACCCGAACAACCGCACCGCCAACGCCAACCTGCTGGACAGCGGCACGCTCTACGTGGCCAAGTTCAATGCCGACGGCAGCGGCCAGTGGATCGAGCTGACGCAGGGCAAGAACGGCCTGACCGTCGGCGCATCGGACCCGGGCAACTGGACCCAGTCGGCCGTCTCGCCGGCGCCGAGCACGGTCGACTTCGCCAGCCAGGCCGACGTTCTGATCAACACCAAGTCCGCGGCCCGCGTTGCCGGCGGCACGCTGATGGACCGCCCCGAGTGGATCACGGCGGCACCGGACAAGACGCTCTACTGCACGCTGACCAACAACAGCGGCCGCCAGCAGACCGACGCCGCCAACCCGCGCAAGAACAACCTGCACGGCCATATCATCAAGTGGAACGAAGCCGGCAACTCGCCGCTGGCCACGACCTTCACGTGGAGCATCCTGCTGCTGGCCGGCGACCCGTCGCTGCCCACCGACAACCTGAAGGGCAATATCAACGGCCATACCTTCACCAGCCCGGATGGCCTGCGCGTGGACCCCAAGGGCCGCCTGTGGGTGCAGACCGACGGCGGCAGCGTCAGCACGTTCGGCAACAACGGCATGTACTACATCAGCCCGACCGGCGAATCCAGGCGCTTCCTGGTCGGCCCGACCGGCTGCGAGATCACCGGCATTGCCTACACGCCGGACCTGACCACCTGCTTCATCAATATCCAGCACCCCACCGGCAAATGGCCGGACGCGGCCAAGCCGCCGCGCTCGTCCACCATCGTGGTGCGCCGTAGCGACGGCAAGCCGATGGGTGCGTGACCGCGCAGTGTTGTAGGTAGTACCAGCAGTAACTGGGGAAAAGTTAAACCCCCGTCACCTTGCGGTGCCGGGGGCTTTTTTTGCCTGGCTGAAGCTGCGGGTCAGGCCGCGTGCTTGGCGGCCGTCAGCAGCCGGTAGCGCTGCATCAGGATCTCATGCGTTTCGACGCGGTTCGGATCCTTGGGGATGCAGGCGACCGGGCAGACCTGCTGGCATTGCGGCTCGTCGAAGTGCCCGACACACTCGGTGCACTTGTTGGGGTCGATTTCATAGATCTCGGGCCCCATCGAAATGGCTTCGTTCGGGCACTCGGGTTCACAAACGTCGCAGTTGATGCAGTCGTCGGTGATCATCAGCGCCATGGTGTTTCCTTCCTGCGGACACGCCCGCGCCCGACTGGCCGCGACTCGACGTATCTGAGTCTGCTATTTTATTCCGGTTTGCCGATTTTCTCTTGCAGCCAGCGTTCCACCGACGGAAACACGAACTTGCTGACATCGCCGCCCAGCACCGCGATCTCGCGCACGAAGGTGCCGGAGATGAACTGGTACTGGTCCGACGGCGTCAGGAACATGGTTTCCACGTCGGGCAGCAGGTAGCGGTTCATGCCTGCCATCTGGAATTCGTACTCGAAGTCGGACACCGCGCGCAGCCCGCGCACGATCACGCGCGCATTGTTGTTGCGCACAAAGTCCTTGAGCAGGCCTGAAAAGCCTTCGACGCGCACATTGGGATAATGCCCGAGCACTTCACGGGCAATGCCGATGCGCTCTTCGAGCGAAAAGAACGGGCGCTTGTTGGGGCTGTGCGCCACGCCGACCACCAGTTCGTCGAAGATGTTCGACGCACGGCGGACCAGATCCTCGTGTCCCCGGGTCATTGGATCGAACGTGCCGGGATAGACCGCGATGACCATACTTCCTCCTTGATCTGCCCGCTGCCGGCCTTGGGCCGCCTCTTGCGCCGGCCGGACCGGCGTGGGTGCTGCGTCGCGAGCGTTGTGACAGCGGCGTAGTGTAACCCCAAATGCGCCACTTGGAAGCCGCCCGGTGCACCGTTTTGCCGCAGCGCAGCTAAGAACCCGTTTCCCATTGAGGCAGGGGACCTTCCTCATTGCGGAACAGGCCTACCTGGACAATCGCCCCAGGCTGGTGCATCAGGCAGCGCCGTTGCCCGGCACGCGATGCTGCAGCAGGTGGAAATGCACCGCGCCGGCGCGCGCATGGCGCACGATTTCAAGCGATGCCGGCACCGGCGCGTCGGCGCCGGTCAGCGCATGGTCGGTCTCGACATAGACTGCGCCGCCGGGCCGCGACAGCCGCGCCGCATGCTCCAGCGCGGGCCCGATCCAGTCCTCGGCGAAGGGGGGATCCAGGAAGACCACGTCGAAGCTGGCATCGGGAAGCTGCGCGGCAATGGCAAAGGCATCGCCCTGCATCACACGCACCTGGGCCGCGTCGAGCCGGTACTGGTTGTCGCGCAGCTGCTTGGCCACGCGCGCATTGGACTCGACCAGCGTGACCGCGGCGGCGCCGCGCGAGGCGGCCTCGAAGCCGAGCGCGCCGGAGCCGGCGAACAGGTCCAGGCATTCCAGCCCGGACAGGTCCTGGCCAAGCCAGTTGAAGAGCGTCTCGCGCACGCGGTCGGGCGTGGGGCGCAGGCCCTGGGCATCGGGAACTGGCAGCAAGGTGCGCTTCCAGCGGCCGCCGATGATGCGGACCTGGGACGGCTCCTGGCGCGGTGCCTGGCGTGGCGCCGCGGAAACGGGGGAACGCCCGCCGCTGGCAGCGGCAGGAGAGGCGGGTCGCCCGCCGGTGGCGGGCGACGGCAATCGGGAACGCGAATTCATCCCGTGATTGTAGAGCCTGCGGGCCGGTTCGCCGCGCGCGCCGGAGCCCCGGCGCGCATGACTGCCCCAAGCGGTGCCGGCGGCATCACTGCCTGGCGGCGGTCGCAGGCGCTGCGACCGGGCCGCCGACGATCACCGTCGCCATATTGTCCGGGCGCACATGGCGCTGGAAAGCGGCCCTGACCTGCTCGCGCGTGACCTTGCCAATCTGGGCGGTCCAGGTGTCCAGGTAATCCAGCGGCAGCCCGTACCAGCCGATATTGGCGACGTTGGTCAGCAGCTTGCGGTTGTTGTCGATGCGCAGCGGGAAACCGTTGATGAGGTTGTCCTTGGCCGCGCGCAGCTCTTTCTCGGTCGGGCCCTCGGCGACAAAGCGCGCCAGCACCTGGCGCACCAGCGCCAGCGCTTCGTCGGTCTGCGCCTTCTTGGTCTGCAGGCTGATGCCGAACGGACCCGGCTGCTTGGACGGCGCGAAGTAGCTGTCCACGCCGTAGGTCAGGCCGCGCTTCTCGCGCACCTCGTCGGTCAGGCGCGAGCTGAAACCGCCGCCGCCCAGCACGTAGTTGCCCACCAGCAGCGCGAAGTAATCGGGGTCGCCGCGGGCAATGGCCGGCTGGCCGATGGCCACGCTGGACTGCTGTGCCGGATGCGGCATGCGCTGCTCGCTCGGGGCGATGTTCAGGCGCACCTGCGGCATGGTCGGCGCCGCGCTGCCGGGCGGCAGCCCGCGCGTGAGCTGCTCGGCAATGGCTTCGGCCTGCTTGCGGTCGACCGCGCCGATCAGCGTCACCACCGCGCGCTGCGCGCCGTAGTTGTCGCGCCAGAACCTGACGATGTCGTCGCGCGTGATCGACGCCACGCTGTCCGGGGTCGCGGCCACGCCGTAGGGGTGGTCGGGATACATGGCCTTGGCCAGCGCCTTGTCGGCGATCACGCCGGGCTTGGCGTCGGCTTCGCGGATGGCGGTGATCAGGCGCTGCTTCTCGCGCCCGACCACGGCGTCCGGGTAGGTCGGCGCCTTGATCAGCTGCGCGGCCAGCGCGACCGACTGGTCCAGCTCCGGCTGCGCGGTCAGCGTGCGCAGCCCGATGCCGCCGCGGTCGCCGCCGGCAGCGCCGCCAAAGGCGGCACCGGTATCGGCAAAGCCATCGGCGATCTTCGCTTCATCGCGCGCCGGCTGGCCCTCCAGCGCCGCGGCGCCCTTGTCCAGCAGCGCGGCGGTCAGCGTGGCCAGCCCGGCCTTGCCCGGCGGGTCATAGCGGCTGCCGGCGTCGAAGTCGATATTGACGTCGAGCATCGGGATCGACGGGCTATGCACGAAGAACACCTTGGCGCCGGTGGACGCGGTCCAGTGCTCGACGGGGATCGCGGCCTGCGCCAGTTGCGCAGCCAGCAGGACGACGGCGCCCAATGCGGCGCCGGCCAGTTTGCGCAGCGCACGCTGCGGGGTGGTGACGTACTGAGTCATCGCCTTTCCTCAGTGGCGCAGGCCCGACGGGGCCTGGGACTTGGGCTTGTTCGGATCGATCGGCTGCGGCACCAGCGTGGCCACGGTCAGGTTGTCGTCGTTGAAATACTTCGCGGCGACGGCCTGCACCTGCGCCGGCGTGACAGCCTTGATCTTGTCGAGCATGCGGTCGATCTGGCGCCAGGAGATATCCGAGATCTCGGACACGCCGATTTCCATGCCCTGCCCGAACACCGAATCACGCTTGTAGATCTGGCCGGCCACCACCTGCGCCTTGACGCGCTTGAGTTCTTCCGGCGACACGCCTTCCTTGGCGATGCGCTGGACCTCGGCGCGCAGCGCGCGCTCGATCTCGTCGGTGTTGTGGCCCGCTGCCGGCGTGCCGTCGAGCACGAACAGCGACTCGCCGCGGTTGATGCTGTCGTAGCCGACGTTGACGTCGTCGGCCAGGCGCTGCTCGCGCACCAGTTCGCGCGTCAGGCGCGCGTTGTCGTAGCCGTTGAGCACGGCCGACAGCACCTCCAGCGCGTAGGGGTCGACGTCCTTCTCGATATCGCGCAGGCGCGGCACCTTGTAGGCCATCACCATGTACTGGTTCTCGGCCGGCGCCTTGACCCAGATGCGCTTGATGCCCTTTTGCGCCGGCTCTTCCTGGTCCTTGCGCAGCGGCAGCGTGCGCGGCTTGATCTTGCCGTAGTAGCGCTCGGCCAGGGCGCGCACTTCCTCGGCCTTGACGTCGCCGGTGACAATCACCATGGCGTTATTGGGCACGTACCAGTGGCGGTACCACTCCTTGACGTCGTCCACGCGCATATTGACCAGGTCGTCCATCCAGCCGATCACCGGGTGGCGGTACGCGGCGGCGGTGTAGACCGTAGCCAGCAGCTGCTCATAGACGGTGCCGCGCGCGGAGTCGTCGGTGCGCAGGCGGCGTTCTTCCATCACCACCTTCATCTCGCGTTCGAACTCGTCCTTGGTGATGACGAGGTTGGCCATGCGGTCGGCCTCCAGCTCCATCATCCTCGGCAGGTACTGCTTGCCGATCTGCTGGTAGTACATGGTGAAGTCGCGGTTGGTCATGGCGTTCTCACGCCCGCCCAGCGCGGCCACCTGCTTGGAGAACTCGCCCACGCCGACCTTGGGCGTGCCCTTGAACATCATGTGCTCGAGCATGTGCGCCACGCCGGTGGTGCCGCTGACCTCATCGATGCCGCCCACGCGGTACCAGATCTGGTGCGCCACCGTGGGCGCGCGGTGGTCTTCCTTGACGATCAGCCGCAGCCCGTTGGACAGGCGGTATTCGGTCGTGCCCTGCGTGGTCGCGCCGGCCGGGGCGGTCTGTGTGCCGGGCATCGGCGAAGCCACCACGCCCTGCGCCCCTGCCGGCATCGACCAGGGCAGCAAGGCCAGCAGCAGCGTGGGAATGACACGCCGCGCTAGACGCGCGGCGCGGGCAGGAAGCGGATTGGAAGGTTGTGAGAGGCGTTGGATGCGCGTTTGGACGCAGGCTTTGGTGCCTTGTGCGCCCGCAGCGGTCAGGACAGCGCAATGGTTCATGCGACCCCGTCTGCTAGAATTTTGCCGATCGACTCACGTGCGCAAGACTGCGCGCATGAATCTGCCATGTAGCGAACTATACGCAATCGCCGGCCGGGACCACAACGGTTTCTCCCCAGCCATCGCGACGCCTGCGTAACCCATTGATTTATAACCGGTTGCCTGCTGGCATTGGCTGCCGCCAGGGTATCGGCCCCGGTATTGACTCCATTCCCCAATGTTTAGTTTCTGGAAGAAGCGCAAGGCCGAGCCCGCGCCCGTCGAGGCGCCAGCCCCGGCCCCCGCTCCGGTCGAGGTCCCCGCCCCCGTACCGGCACCGGCCCCCACGCCTGCGCCAGTCCCTGCACCCGCACCGGCACCGGTCCCCGCGCAAGTGCCACCCCCTGCCCCAGCGCCCGTGGCGGCCCCGATCCCCGTGCCGGCGCCCGCACCGGCCGAGGCGCTCGAGCTGGTCCCGCCGCCCGCCCAGACCGCTGAAGCGAAGCTGGGCTGGATGCATCGACTGCGTACCGGGCTGTCCAAGACCAGCCGCAACATCGGCACGCTGTTCGTCGGCGTCAAGGTCGACGAGGCACTGTTCGAGGAACTGGAAACCGCGCTGCTGATGGCCGATGCCGGCGTCGAAGCCACCGAGTACCTGCTGGGCGAGCTGCGCAAGCGCGTCAAGGCCGAGCGCATCGAGACCGCCGAAGGCGTCAAGGCCGCGCTGCGCGAGCTGCTGACGCAGCTGCTGCGCCCGCTGGAAAAAACCATGGCGCTGGGCCGCGAGCAGCCGCTTGTGATGATGATCGCGGGCGTCAACGGCGCCGGCAAGACCACCAGCATCGGCAAGCTGTGCAAGCACTTCCAGCGCTATGACCAGAAGGTGCTGCTGGCCGCCGGCGATACCTTCCGCGCCGCCGCGCGCGAGCAGCTGACGATCTGGGGCGAGCGCAACAACGTCACCGTGGTGGCGCAGGAAAGCGGCGACCCCGCGGCGGTGATCTTCGACGCCGTCAATGCGGCCAAGGCGCGCGGCATCGACATCGTCATGGCCGACACCGCCGGCCGCCTGCCGACGCAACTGCACCTGATGGAAGAACTGAAGAAGGTCAAGCGCGTGATCAGCAAGGCCATGCCGAGCGCGCCGCACGAGGTGCTGCTGGTGATCGACGCCAATACCGGGCAGAACGCCCTGCAGCAAACCCGCGCCTTCGACGACGCGCTGGGCCTGACCGGGCTGATCGTGACCAAGCTCGACGGCACCGCCAAGGGCGGCATCCTGGCGGCGATCGCGCGCCAGCGCCCGGTGCCAGTCTACTTCATCGGCGTGGGCGAGAAGGTGGAGGACCTGCAGCCGTTCAAGGCGGATGAGTTCGCCGACGCGCTGCTGGGGTAAGGCCCGGCAACCCGCGCCAAGCAAAACGCCCCGGCAGTGCCGGGGCGTTTCGCCTTGCAGGCCTGCGAACGCCTATTCTGCGTCAGGCTGCGCCTTCGGCTCCGCCTTCTGGAAGGCAGGCAGCTCCATGCAGGTTTCATAGATCTTCGCGATCGCCGGGTAGCGGGCCAGGTCGATATTGAAGCGCTGCGCGTTGAACACCTGCGGCACCAGGCAGATATCGGCCAGCGTGGGCGTATCGCCAAAGCAGAAGCGCCCGGCCTTGCCGCCGCGCTCCAGGTTGGCCTGCAGCGACGCAAAGCCCAGCTCTATCCAGTGGTGGTACCACGCGTCCTTGACCTCGTCGGTCACGCCCACGGTGTGCTTCAGGTACTTCAGCACGCGCAGGTTGTTCAGCGGGTGGATCTCGCACGCGATCTCCTGGGCCAGCCCGCGCACATAGGCGCGGTCCAGCGCCGTGCCGGGCAGCAGCTTCGGCTCGGGGTGGATCTCGTCCAGGTACTCGACGATGGCCAGCGATTGCTGCAGCACGTGCTCGCCGTCGACCAGCGCCGGCACCAGGCCGTCAGGGTTCACGGCGCGGAATTCCGGTTTGAGCTGCTGGCCGCCTTCCTTCAGCAGGTGCACCGGCACATAGTCATAGGACAGCCCCTTGAGTTCCAGCGCAATGCGCACGCGGAACGAGGCCGAACTGCGGAAATAGCTGTAAAGCTTGAGCATCGGATCAGACTACCTTGATGGTGAGATCGCCCACGCCGCCGACGTGGCACTGCATGACATCGCCCTTGACCACGGGGCCCACGCCTTCGGGCGTGCCGCTGAAGATCAGGTCGCCCGGCTGCAGCTCGAACAGCTTCGACAGGTACGACACCATCTCCGCCACCGACCAGATCAGGTCGGACAGGTCGCCGCGCTGCTTCTCCACGCCGTTGACCGCCAGCGTCACCGCGCCCTTCTCCGGATGGCCGATGGCCGAGACCGGCACGATCGGGCCGATCGGCGCGGACTGGTCGAAGGCCTTGCCGGTCTCCCAGGGGCGGCCGGTCTTCTTCGATTCGTTCTGCAGGTCGCGGCGGGTCATGTCCAGGCCCACGGCGTAGCCGAACACGTGGCCGGCTGCCTGGTCGACCGGGATGTCGCGGCCGCCCTTGCCGATCGCCACCACCAGCTCCACTTCATAGTGGCAGTTGCTGGTGCCAGGCGGGTACGGGAAGGCGCCTTCGGTGCCGTCGGCGACGTAGCTGACCGCGTCGGACGGCTTGCAGAAGAAGAACGGCGGCTCGCGGTCGGGATCCGAGCCCATTTCACGGGCGTGGGCAGCATAGTTGCGGCCGACGCAGTACACGCGCCGGACCGGGAAGCTAGCGTTGCTGCCGCGCACCGGCACGCCAACGGGCGCGGCCGGGGCGAACACGAATTCGGTCATGCATCTCTCCAGATTGTTCTGATCGGTGCTGCGGCGCGGGTGGGCAGGGTTGCAGGATGCAGCCATGCGCGGCGTCGCCAGCAGACGCGCCCGGCGCAGCAGGGCAACAGGATACACCGCGAGAGTTGGCTCTGCGTACGACCGCATACAATGAATCCAGGCATCCTCGCAGCGCCAGCGCACCGGACTGGCGCAGGTGCCGGATACTTGCCCGGCGCGAATCTTGCATGGCGCACTGCAACAGAGCCTAGCCATGACACGACGCCACCCGCCCCCATCGCCCACCGCTGCTGCACCTGCCCCGCCCACTGCCGGTGGCCGGGTGTTGCGGATCCTGCTCGTGCGCGACCCGCATGACGCCGACCCGCTGAACGTCGAAACCATCCGCGGCGGGCTGGTGAGCGCGGGCTTTACCGAGATCCAGATCGTCGATGCCGACCTGCGCCTGCCGGATGTGATCACGGCCACCCAGCCTGACATGCTGATCATCGCGTCCGAATCCGCCGCGCGCGACACCATCGAGCATGTCTGTGTCTCGACCCAGCATGCGCCGCGCCCGATCGTGCTGTTCACCGACAACGACGACAGCCAGCGCATCAAGGCAGCGCTGACGGCGGGGATCACCGCCTATATCGTCGACGGCCTGCGCGCCGAGCGCGTCAAGACCGTGCTCGACGTGGCCTACGCACGCTTTGAACTGGACCAGCAGCTGCGCGCCGAGCTCGATGCCACCCGGCTCAAGCTGGCCGAGCGCAAGGTGGTCGAGCGCGCCAAGGGGCTGCTGATGCAGGCGCGCGGCCTCAGCGAGGACGAGGCCTACAAGCGCCTGCGCAGCATGGCGATGGAGCGCGGCCTGAAGCTGGTGGACGCGGCCCAGCGCGTGATCGACGTGATGGGCTGAGCCGCTCCGCCTGCCAGCCGTGGTGCGCTGCCGCACGGGACTGGTGCAATGCACGCTCCTGGCGCCGCCTCACTGCGTCACCTCCCTCCCCTGCTCCCCCGAATGTGGCGGCCGCCAGCGCGCGCGCACCGCATCCGGTCATTTCCTCCCGATCCGTCACAAATCCGCCCTCGAATGCTGCACTGCACAGGCTGGCACACGCCTTGCGTCATGCAGGTATCGGCCAACGGCGGCCGACCAACAATTTCGGCGGACACGGCCAACGCGGGCTGCGTCACGCCACGGACAACGGCGTCCCTGCGCCGCACCGGTCTTCTGGCGAAGCCGGTCGCGGAGGGGACGCCTTTTTTCTTGGAGCCATGCAATGCCCTCTCGCCTCAGGATTGCCAAGCCGCTGCACGCAGCCGTCCACGTTTCCGACGCGGCTGCCGACGCCGTCCCGGCCAGCAGCGGCCGCCGCCGCGTGCTGGCCACCATCGCCGGCGCCAGCGTGATGACGCTGGTCGATCCGCTGGTGCGCGCCGGTGCGTGGGCAGCGGGCTCGGACGCGCCCGAGAAAACCGACGTGCGCATCGGCTTTATCCCGCTGACCGACTGCGCCTCGGTGGTGATGGCCGCCACGCTCGGGCTGGACAAGAAATACGGCATCAAGATCACGCCGACAAAGGAAGCCTCGTGGGCCGGCGTGCGCGACAAGCTGGTCAACGGCGAGCTGGACGCGGCGCACGTGCTGTACGGCCTGATCTACGGCGTGCAGCTGGGCATCGGCGGCCCGAAGAAAGACATGGCGGTGCTGATGAACCTGAACCACAACGGCCAGGCCATCACGCTGTCGTCCAAGCTCGCCGAAAAGGGCGTGAAGGACGGCGCCAGCCTGAAGGCGCTGATGATGAAGGAGAAGCGCGACTACACCTTCGCCCAGACCTTCCCCACCGGCACGCACGCGATGTGGCTGTACTACTGGCTGGCGGCCAACGGCATCAACCCGATGCAGGACGCCAAGGCGATCACGGTGCCGCCGCCGCAGATGGTGGCCAATATGCGCGTGGGCAATATGGATGGCTTCTGCGTGGGCGAGCCCTGGGGCGCGCGCGCCATCGCCGACAAGATCGGCTTCACCGCCGAGACCACGCAGGCGATCTGGAAGAACCACCCGGAGAAAACGCTCGGCACCACCGCGGACTTCGTGCAGAAGCACCCCAATACCGCGCGCGCCATGGTGGCCGCGATACTGGAAGCGTCCAAGTACATCGACGCGTCGGCCTCCAACCGCCGCAAGACCGCGGAGACCATCGCCGCCAAGTCCTACGTCAACACCGACATGGACATCATCCTTGACCGCATGCTCGGCCGCTACAACAACGGCCTGGGCAAGACCTGGGACGACCCTGACGCGATGAAGTTCTACTCGGACGGCAGCGCCAACTACCCATACCTGTCCGACGGCATGTGGTTCCTGACGCAGCACAAGCGCTGGGGCCTGCTGAAGGAGCATCCGGACTACCTCGCGGTGGCGAAACAGGTGAACCGCATTGACGTCTACAAGCAGGCCGCCAGCGCGGCGCAGGTGCCGCTGCCCAAGAGCGATTTCCGCAGCGCCAAGCTGATCGATGGTGTGGTCTGGGATGCCAAGGACCCGAAGGCCTACGCCGATGGCTTCAAGATCAAGGCCTGACGAAATTCGGGCCGCCATTTCCCCACTGATCCGCAGTGCCCCTGACGAAAAGGAGCCAGACGTGAATGCCATCGCCCATACCGCGCCCAAAGGCGCAACCGTAGCCTCTGCGGCCGATCCCGACACCAAGGAACGGGCCCGCCGGCGCGAGCAGGAACTCGCCGCGCAGGAACGGCGCACGCAGCGCCGCGAGGCAGTCGGCGCGCTGGTGCTCAAACTCGTGCCGCCGGTACTGGGCTTTGCCCTGTTCGTGCTGGCCTGGCACGGCATCGCCACGCTGATCCCGGCCATCCCCACGCCGGGCGCGACGTGGAACGCCGCGGTGCCGCTGTTTGCCGACCCGTTCTACCGCAACGGGCCCAATGACCAGGGCATCGGCTGGAACGTGCTGGCATCGCTGGCGCGCGTCGCGGCGGGTTTCGGCCTGGCCGCGCTGGTCGGCATCCCGGCCGGCTTCCTGATCGGGCGCTTTGCTTTCCTGAACGCGATGACCGCGCCGGTGATCAGCCTGCTGCGCCCGGTCTCGCCGCTGGCCTGGCTGCCGATCGGCCTGCTGCTGTTCAAGGCCGCCAACCCGGCCGCGATCTGGGCGATCTTTATCTGCTCGATCTGGCCGATGGTGATCAATACCGCGGTCGGCGTCACGCGCGTGCCGCAGGACTACCTGAACGTGGCGCGCGTGCTGGACCTGTCGGAATGGAAGGTGTTCACGCGGGTGCTGTTCCCCGCGGTGCTGCCCTACATGCTGACCGGCGTGCGGCTGTCGATCGGCACCGCGTGGCTGGTGATCGTCGCGGCCGAGATGCTGACCGGCGGCACCGGCATCGGCTTCTGGCTGTGGGACGAATGGAACAACCTGAAGGTCGAGCACATCGTGATCGCGATCTTCGTGATCGGCATCATCGGGCTGCTGCTCGAGCACGCGCTGCTGGCGCTGGCCCGGCGCTTCAGCTACGGCACCAACTGATACGCGGGGAGAATCGCCATGGACAAGTTCGTCAGCATCGAAAACGTCGGCCAGACCTTTAAGACCCGCAAGGGCCCGTTCGTCGCCCTGCGCGATATCAACCTGCATATCGCCGAGGGCGAGTTCATCACGCTGATCGGCCATTCCGGCTGTGGCAAGTCCACGCTGCTGAACCTGGTCGCGGGCCTGGCCACGCCCACCACCGGCGCGCTGATCTGCGCCGGGCGCGAGATCGCCGGGCCGGGTCCGGAGCGCGCGGTGGTGTTCCAGAACCATTCGCTGCTGCCGTGGCTGACGTGCTTCGAGAACGTCTACCTGGGCGTGGAGCGCGTCTTCGCCGCCAGCGAGAGCAAGCCGCAGCTCAAGGCGCGCACGCACGACACGCTGGCGCTGGTGGGCCTGACGCACGCCGAGAACAAGTATCCGCATGAGATCTCCGGCGGCATGAAGCAGCGCGTGGGCATTGCCCGCGCGCTGGCGATGGCGCCCAAGGTGCTGCTGATGGACGAGCCCTTCGGCGCGCTCGATGCGCTCACGCGCGCGCACCTGCAGGACGAGCTGATCAAGATCGTGGCGCGCACGCGCAGCACCGTGGTGATGGTGACCCACGATGTCGACGAGGCCGTGCTGCTGGCCGACCGCATCGTGATGATGACCAATGGCCCGGCCGCCACCATCGGCGAGATCCTGAAGGTGGGCCTGCCGCGCCCGCGCGACCGCGTCGCGCTGGCCGACGACAAGGCCTACCACGCCTGCCGCACCGCAGTGCTGGACTTCCTCTACCGCAAGCAGCGCAACCCGGCGCTGCAGGAAGCCGCGTAGTGTCCTCAGGAGGCGATGCGCGGTGACCGGCGGCGGTGGGCGCGGCGGCTTGGCTCCGCTATCATGAACCCAGAACAGACTACCCCCACGCCGCCATGACCACGCCAGCCACGTCCTTCCCTGCTGCCCGCTATATCAAGGAGATCGGCCGCGGCGTCAACGGCGCGCGGGCGCTGCCACGAGAAGACGCGCAGGCCTTGTTCGACGCCATGCTGGCCGGGCGCGTCTCGGACCTGGAGCTTGGCGCCATCCTGATGGCCTACCGCATCAAGGGCGAGGCCCCGCATGAGCTGGCCGGCATGCTGGAAGCCGCCCATGCGCACTGCCAGCCGCTGCCGGCGCCGCCTGACCGGCAGGTAGTAGTGATCCCCAGCTACAACGGCGCGCGCAAGCAACCCAACCTGGTGCCGCTGCTGGCGCTGCTGCTGGCGCGCGAAGATGTTCCCGTGCTGGTGCACGGCACGCGCCTGTTCAATGGCCGCGTGACCAGCATGACGCTGTTCGAGGCGCTGGGCGTGCCCTTGTGCGCGACTACCGGCGAGGCTTCGGCACGCCTGCGCGAGGGTGGCGACCTCGGGCCGCTGGCGGTACTGCCGGTGGATGTGCTGTCGCCCGGGCTGTCGCAGCTGCTGGAGCGGCGCACCGTGATCGGCTTGCGCAATTCGTCGCATACGGTGGCCAAGATGCTGCAGCCAGTGGGCGAGCATTCGCCCGCGGAAGGATTGCGCCTGTACAGCTACACCCACCCCGAATACCGCGAGACGCTGACCGACTACTTCTCGCACGAACCCGCCAACGTGCTGCTGGCACGCGGCACCGAGGGCGAAGTGGTGGCCGATGCGCGCCGCACCAGCCGCATCGACTGGCTGCATGAGGGGCACCAGCAGACGCTGGTCGATCCGGCCGTGGGTTCGCTGGCCGAAGTGCCTGAACTGCCGCCCGGCAGCGACGCCGGCCAGACCGTGGCCTGGATCCGGCGCGTGCTGGACGGCGCGGCGCCGGTGCCGGCACCGATCGCGATCCAGGTCGAGGCCATCCGCGAATGCCTGCGGCAAGGCACCCACGTGACCTGGGCCAGCCCGCTCTGAGCCAGCCCCTGGGACCGCTGTCAGGGCTTGCGCGGGGGCAGCGGGATGCGCTCGGTCTCGCCCGGCACGTGCGGGAACTGATCGTCCTCCCAGCGCTGGGCGGCGGCTTCGATCGCCATCTTGCTGCTGGCAACGAAATTCCAGTAGATAAAGCGGTGCCCGTCGGTCGGGTCGCCGCCCAGCAGCATCACGCGCGACGGCGTCGTGGCCGTCAGCGTCGCGGGCAGGCCCGGCGTGAGCACCACCATATGCTCGGCCGGCAGCGGCTCGCCGTCGAGCGCCACCGCGCCATCGACTGGATAGATGCCCCGCTCGGCATGATCGGCCGGGATCTCCACGCTCGCGCCCGCATCCAGCTCGATCGCCACGTAGAGGGTGCGGCTGAAGACCTTGACCGGAGAGACCTGGCCAAAGGCATCGCCCGCAATCACCACCATGCGCACGCCCGGCCGCTCGATCTGCGGCAGCGTGGCGGCGGGATGGTGGAAGAAGGACGGCTCGGCACCCTCATGCTCCTGCGGCAGTGCCACCCAGGTCTGGATGCCGTGCAGGCGGGCACCGGCGGGGCGCACATGCTCGGGCGAGCGTTCCGAGTGCACGATGCCGTGCCCGGCGGTCATCCAGTTGACGTCGCCCGGGCGGATCGCCTGGTCGCTGCCCAGGCTGTCGCGGTGGATGATCTCGCCCTCGAACAGGTAGGTGACCGTGGCCAGCCCGATATGTGGATGTGGACGCACGTCGGCGCCGGCGCCCGGCGGCAGCTGCACCGGCCCCATATGGTCGAAGAAGATAAACGGCCCGACGGTCTGGGTGGCGGCGGCGGGCAACAGCCGGCGCACGGTAAAATCGCCCAGGTCGCGCACATGCGGCTTGAGCAAGTGTTCGATAGCAGACATAACTCCTCCGGTGGAATGAGAGAGGCTCGCAAGGATGCCAGCGCGCCGCAGTTGGGTCGAGTGTAGCCGCTGCTGCAACAAATCATTGCAGCAGCGGGCAGAACCCCCGTGCCCCGCACCGCTCTAACATCCAGTGCGCCGAACCGTGGGTATCGTTCCCGCCGCTCGAAGCGGTATGTAGCTATGCCATTCGCATGACCAATCGAGTGGAACTATCACGGCCATCGGGACTCCAATTAGCACTCACCCGGCCTGAGTGCTAATATGTGTTGCAGTGCCGCCGACCCAAGAGGCGCGGCACCCCGGCAACCGAACCGCCGGATGCGAAAGGAGCCATTGAGTGAACGCAGTCTTGTCTGCCGACCAAACCCTGAATAACCGTCTGCCGACGGCACCCCGGAGCACGGGCAGCTTTGCGCTGACCTTCCCGGCCACCGTTGGCAACCTCGACAGCTATATCCAGGCTGTCCACCGGATTCCGCTGTTGACCGCGGAGGAAGAGCAGCGCCTGGCGCGCGAGCTCCGCGACCACGATTCCGTTGATGCCGCCCGCCAGATGGTGATGTCCCACCTGCGCCTGGTGGTGTCGATCGCCCGCCAGTACCTGGGCTACGGCCTGCCCCACGCCGACCTGATCCAGGAAGGCAATATCGGCCTGATGAAGGCCGTGAAGCGCTTCGACCCCGATCAGGGCGTGCGCCTGGTGTCGTACGCGATGCACTGGATCAAGGCGGAGATCCATGAATACGTGCTGAAGAACTGGCGCATGGTCAAGGTGGCCACCACCAAGGCCCAGCGCAAGCTGTTCTTCAATCTGCGCAGCCACAAGCAGGGTGCGCACACGTTCACGCCGGAGCAGGTCGAGGCCGTGGCGCGCGAGCTGAACGTCAAGCCCGAAGAAGTGATGGAGATGGAAACCCGCCTGTCGGGCGGCGACCTGGCGCTGGAAGGCCAGATCGACGACGGCGAGGAGGAATTCGCCCCCATCGCCTACCTGGCTGACAACCACAACGAGCCCACCCGCGTGCTGGAAGCCAAGCGCCACGACCGCATGCAGGTCGAGGGCCTGGAAGAGGCGCTGGGCAAGCTGGACGAACGCAGCCGCCGCATCATCGAGGCGCGCTGGCTGCACGTCGAGGACGACGGCTCGGGCGGCTCCACGCTGCATGAGCTGGCTGACGAGTTCGGCGTCTCGGCCGAGCGCATCCGCCAGATCGAGGCTGCGGCCATGAAGAAGATGAAGGGGGCGCTGCAGGCGTTCGCCTGATCCGCTCTCCCCCAGCCATGCAAAAGGCCGGTCCACTGGACCGGCCTTTTTGTTGCCTGCGAGGAGGTGAGTGCGACGTTATGCCGCACCCCTTCCCTCCCTTTCACGTCACGACAGCAGCTGTTTCAGGTCGTGCGCGATCGGATCCGGACCCTGGCCGTGGCGGATGAACAGCCGCAGCTTGCCCTCCGGGTCGAACACATAGCTGCCCGCGGAGTGGTCCACCGTGTAGTTGTTCGGGGAGCTGCCCGGCACCTTGGCGTAGAACACCTTGAAGTCCTTGGTCAGCTTCTGCAGTGCGGCTTCGTCGGCCGGGCGCAGCCCCAGGAAGCGCGCATCAAAGGCCGGCACGTACTGGGCCAGCAGCGCCTGCGTGTCGCGTTCCGGGTCGACCGTGACAAACAGCACCTGCACGCGGTCGGCGTCCGGGCCCAGTTTCTCCATCACCGCCTTCAGTTCTGCCATCGTCGTCGGGCACACGTCCGGGCAGTGGGTGTAGCCGAAGAACATCACCACCGCCTTGCCCTTGAAGTCGGCGATGGTGCGCACCTTGCCGTGATGGTCGGTCAGCGAGAAGTCCTTGCCGAAGTCCGCCGCGCCGGTGATGTCGACATTGCGGAACGAGGCCTTCTGCTGCCCGCAGGCAGCCACGGCCAGCGCAAGCGCGGCCAGCAGGGAAAAGCGGCGGAAGGCGGCGAACAGGCCGGAGGCGGGGCTTAGGCGGGGCATGCGGCGGAAACCGGTCAGGGGTGGGAGGGAACAGCGGCACCGGAGGGCGGCGACATCACGCAGTATCGCCGATCGTGCCGCCACGCTGCGCCGGCCGCGACAAGATGCCGCAGCCGATGGGCCACAGGTCAGACCTGCGGCACGAACTTGAAGTAGTGATCGACCAGCAGCGCGGCGAACAGCAGCGACAGGTACAGGATCGAGAAGCGGAAGGTGCGCTGCGCCAGCTCGTCCGAATAGTTGCGGTACATCTTCCAGGCATAGGCCAGGAAACCCGCGCCCAGCGCCAGCGCGGCCGCCAGGTAGATATAGCCGCTCATGCCGTAGACAAAGGGCAGCAGCGTCGCGGCGATCATGATCAGCGTGTACAGCAGGATATGCAGCAGCGTATAGCGCTCGCCGTGCGTGACCGGCAGCATCGGCAGGCCGGACTTTGCGTAGTCGGCGCGGCGGTACAGCGCCAGGGCCCAGAAGTGCGGCGGGGTCCAGGTGAAGATGATCAGCACCAGGAACCAGGCCTCGGCCGGCACCTCGCCCGCCACCGCGGCCCAGCCCAGCGCCGGCGGCATCGCCCCGGACAGCCCGCCGATGACGATGTTCTGCGGCGTGGCCGGCTTGAGCAGGATGGTGTAGACCACCGCGTAGCCGAGGAAGGTGGCAAAGGTCAGCCACATCGTCAGGTCGTTGGCGTAGACGTGCAGCAGCCACATGCCGGCGCCGCCCAGGATGGCGGAGAACACCAGGGTCTGCGGCGTGGTGATCTCGCCGGTGGCCGACGGGCGCCACGCGGTGCGGCGCATCAGCGCGTCGATCCTCTGCTCGACCAGGCAATTGATGGCAAAGGCCGCACCGGCCAGCAGCCAGATGCCGGCGGCGCCGCCGATCAGCACGCGCCATGGCACCATGCCGGGCGTGGCCAGGAACATGCCGATGATGGCGCAGAACACGGCCAGCTGCGTCACGCGCGGCTTGGTCAGGGCGGCATATTGTCGGGCAAGGTGCCGTATCCGGCTCAACTTGCCCAGCGAATGGGGGTGGGTAGCGGTAACCACGGAAGGGGTCTTGTCTTTCATGTGGCGCGGGCGGCGTTCGGCACGGCAGCGGGGGCGCCGGCGGCCCGCATGGTGAGCCCTGCGAGCCCTGTATTGTAGTGGAGGCGGACCAGCAGCAGCAGGAGCAGCGCCGCGCCGCCGTTGTGCGCAACCGCGGCCACCAGCGGCCAGTCGAACACGATATTGGACATCCCGGTGGCCAGTTGCAGCACCAGCGTGGCCAGNGCCAGTAGCCAGCCGGCCGCGCGCGCGAGCCCTTCAAGCCGGCGCGCGCGCAGGCCAAGCCACGCCAGGTAGCCCAGCACGACAAAGGCAAAGCCGCGGTGCACCCAGTGGATCGCCACCAGCGCCGCGTGCGGGATGTAGTCGCCGTCGGCGGTCATGCCCAGCTGGCGCCACAGCGTGAAGCCGTGGCGGAAATCCATTTCGGGCACCAGCTGGCCGTTGCACAGCGGGAAGTCGGTACAGGCCAGCACCGCGTAGTTGGTGCTGACCCAGCCGCCCAGGAAGATCTGGATCACCAGCAGCAGCAGGCCGATGCGCACCGGCCAGCGCAGCCGCGCGGCCTGCGCCGCGACCGGGTGCGGCGGATCGTTGCGCGAGCCCAGCTGGATCAGCACGGCCAGCAGGGCCATGCCCAGCATCAGGTGCGTGACCACGATGACGGGCTGCAGCTTCAGGGTCACGGTGAAGGCGCCGAACGCGCCCTGCACGCACACCAGCAGCAGCACCCCGGTGGCGAACCACGGTGACTGCTTCAGCTCGCGCCGCTTGACCCACGCCAGCACCATCAGCGTGATGATCAGCACCCCGACCGCCATGGCGAAGTAGCGGTGGATCATCTCGATCCACGCCTTGGCCAGCGTCACCGGGCCGCTGGGCAGCGCGGTCTCGGCCGCGCGGATCGGCTCCATCGCGGCGTGCGGGTTGGAGTGGCCGTAGCAGCCGGGCCAGTCCGGGCAGCCCAGGCCGGAGTCGGTCAGGCGCGTGAAGCTGCCGAACATGATCAGGTCGAGCGTCAGGAACGCCGTGATCCAGGCGAGCTTGCGGTACTTGTTGCGGTCCCCCTTCACCAGCACGTAGGACAGCGGGAACAGCGCGATCAGGATGCCGATGATGGCCAGTTGCAGCAGCATGCCGTCCCCTTTAGCCGATGCGCGAGACCTTGAGCAGCTTCTTCAGGTCGCCGCTCATCTTCTTGGGGTCCGGGTCCTGCGGGAAACGCATCATCAGGTTGCCCAGCGGGTCGACCAGGAACAGGGTGTCCTCGGCGCGCTTGCCGGGTTCGGCCGGCAGCCACTGCTGCGCGGCCTGGCGGTCGATGCGCAGGAAGCGCACACCGGCGTAGGGCTCGTTGTAGGCGGCGTTCAGGCGCTCGTCGATCTTGCCGTCGTCGGTCACCAGCCACACCGGCACGATGCGTTCGCGGTCCTGGCCCTGCCCGGCGCGGATCTGGCGGATGGTGAAGAGCTTCTTCGCGCAGGCCTCGTCGCAGGCGGACGGATCGGCGGTCACCAGCAGCCACTTGCCGCGGAACTGCTCCAGCGGCACGGCCCGGCCCTGCTCGTCGGTGACGCGCACCGGCGGCATCGGCCGCTGCGGGTCGACCAGCGCGCCGTAGTTAGTGGCGCCGCCGCGCGGCTTGATGACGTAGTAGGTGAAGTAAGAGGCAATCACCGGCGACGCGCACACCAGCAACAGCATCAGCATCTGCAGGCGGCCGCGGCGCGTGCGCGCATCGATGCGGGTATCCGGCGGCGAGGCCGCGGCGGCCGGGGCGGAGTCTTGCTGTGCCATGGAGTACGTCTGTCCTTTGTCTTCGGCGAGCGCATGCGCCCGGTTCATTCGAGTTACGGTGCCGCCACCCGGCGCGCGCGGCGCCAGCCCAGCACGGCCACCAGCACCACCGTCAGCGCGGCCAGCCCGAACCACTGGAAGGCGTAGCCGTAGTGCCGGTCCGCGCCCAGGTCGGCCGGGGCCCAGTCGCGCGCCAGGCCATCGCCCGTGTCGCTGCGCTGCTCCAGCACCAGCGGGTGCAGCGCCAGGCCGGTTTCGGCCGCATAGGCGGCGAGGTCCAGGTTCTGGCGGATCTTGCTGCCGGCGG
>NZ_JFJW01000098.1:0-25681 GCF_000611125.1 Cupriavidus sp. SK-4 | reverse complement strand
GCTATAGCCCCGCGGCACGGCCGCCAGTGCCGTGCCTTCGATCGTTACCTCGCCCTCGGGCGTGGGGAACGGCTCAATCCGGGTGCGGTCCTGGGCATCGCGCGGCAGCCAGCCGCGCAGCACCAGCACCGCCTGCATGGCGCCGGCGGCACCTGCGGGCGCCGGCGAGGCGGCTGAAATCCGTAGCGGCGTCAGCACCAGGAAGCCGGCGCGGCTATCCCCGGGGCTGCTGCCATTGCCGTGGGGGCGATTATCCAGCAATACGGTGCGGGCCGTGTCAAAGCGCCCGGTCACGCGGACCGTGCGGTCGGTCACAACTTGCGGCAGCGGGGCCGTGCCCAGCACCACCGGCGGCTGCGCCGACAGCGCCTGCAGCCGCGCCGCGCGCGCCTCCTTGTCGTGCGCGCGGTTGAGCTGCCAGTTGCCCAGCGCGCAGGTCACGGCGATCACCACCAGCGCGGCGGCCAGCGGCAGCGGGCTGAACCAGCGGCGCACCGTCATCGCCAGGCGGGACCGCAACGCGGGCCGGTGCGATAATGGGTCTTTCCGTCGCTCCTGGCCCCGACCTGCCCCGCCATGCGCTTTGTCATCATCGTTGCCTTCATCCTGATCATCGCCAGCCTGGCCTCCGCCCTGTTCTTCATGATGCGCGACCGCGGCACGACGCCCAACATGATGCGCTCGCTGATGCTGCGCGTCGGCTTCTCGGTGGCGCTGTTCCTGTTCATCCTGTTCTCGAACTGGATGGGCTGGATCCACAGCACGGGCATCCGCATGGCGCCCTGAACGCCAGGACGCGGGCAGCAGGCCCGCAAAAGACAAACGCCGCAGGCTGGACAACCTCCTGCGGCGTTTCTCTTTTGCGTTGACGCCGGCGCCCCCCGAGGGGCGCGCCGGCGGGTACGGCAGCCGGATTTACAGCCAGTACACCACGACGTAGAGGAACAGCCACACCACGTCAACGAAGTGCCAGTACCAGGCAGCGCCTTCGAATGCAAAGTGGTGGTCAGGCGTGAAGTGGCCCTTCAGCACGCGCACCAGCACCACGGCCAGCATGATCGCGCCCATGGTCACGTGGAAGCCGTGGAAGCCGGTCAGCAGGAAGAAGGTCGAGCCGTAGATGCCCGAGGTCAGCTTCAGGTTCAGTTCCGAGTAGGCGTGCATGTACTCGTACACCTGGAAGCACATGAAGACCGCGCCCAGCAGGATGGTCAGCGACAGGCCCTGGATCAGCTGGCTGCGCTTGCCGGCCAGCAGCGCGTGGTGCGCCCAGGTCAGCGTCAGGCCGGACATCAGCAGCAGCGCGGTGTTGATGGTCGGGATCGGCCACGGACCCATGGTCTGGAAGCTTTCCACCACGCCGGCCGGGCCGGTGTTGGGCCACACCGCGGCAAAGTCGGGCCACAGGATCTTGTTGTTCAGGTCGCCCAGCCACGGCATGGCGATGGTGCGGGCATAGAACAGCGCGCCGAAGAAGGCCGCGAAGAACATCACCTCCGAGAAGATGAACCAGCCCATCGACCAGCGGAACGACAGGTCGATGTTCTTGCCGTACATGCCGCCTTCGGACTCGCTGATGGCGTCGCCAAACCAGCTCTTGAGCACGAACAGGAACCACAGCAGGCCGAAGCCGCACAGGTACGGCGCCCAGGGCTGCCCGTTTACCCAACCGGCGGCACCCGCGCCCGTCATCAGCAGGCCGAAGCTTGCCGTGATCGGGTGGCGCGACGGGCCCGGTACGAAGTAGTACGGAGCGTTTGCGCGATTCGCACTCATTCTTTTATCTCCAGCTCAGAGTCTTTGATTCAGTATTCGTGATCCGCGCTTTGGCACTGCGGGCCGCCCCCTCCTCTGGGCCAACCCCGCCGCCGCGGTTGCTTTGTTCTGCGACTGCTTTTGTTGTCTACCCTTCCTGCCCTGCTATCCCGCTGCCTGTCCCACCACGGTGCGCACGATGACGATCAGCACCGCGATGAAGATGGCCGCCGCGATTACTCCGGCGATCACCACATGCACCGGGTTCAGCCGGGCCATGTCGCGCTCGTGCTCGGCGCCTTTGCGCAGGCCGATGAACGACCACAGCACCGCGCGCATGGTCTGCCCGAACGACATCTTGCGCTTGACCGCGTCCTTCATCTCATCCATTGCCCGCCCTCCTCAGCCCCGGCATGCACCGCGGCCGCCTCAGATGCCTTTGCCGGCCGGTGCCGGCTGCGGCGCCAGCTGACCCTCGGGCGCCTGCGCCACCGGCGCACCCACCTCGAAGAAGGTGTACGACAGCGTAATATTCTTCACATCCTTGGGCAGCGCGGGATCGATCACGAACACCACCGGCATCTCGCGCGCCTCTTTCGCCTTGAGCGTCTGCTGCTTGAAGCAGAAGCACTCCAGCTTCATGAAATACTGGGTCGCCTGCTTGGGCGCGTAGCTCGGGATGGCCTGCGCCGAGATATCGCGCGGCTGCCCGTTGGCCACCTCATAGACGATCGTCGCCATCTCGCCCGGGTGCACTTCCATGCTGTTCTTCACCGGCCGGAAGGCGAAGGGCCCGCGCGCGTTGGAGTCGAACTCCACCGTGATGGTGCGGCTCTTGTCGATCTGCGTGTTCTTCACCGCGCCGTGCAGCTCGCGCGTGGTGATCACGTTGATGCCGGTGATCTCGCAGATCTTCTTGTACAGCGGCACCAGCGCATAGCCGAAGCCGAACATCACGGCCACGATCACGACCAGGCGCAGCATCATGCCGCGGTTGAACCGCTTGTCCGCTTCCCTGCCAGCCTGCTGGTCGATGCTCATCTCGCTACCCTGCCGCCTCAGCCAAGAAACATCATCTTGGCGAAGAACCCCAGAAAGAAAACCACCACGATCGACAGCAGGATCAGGCCAAGGCGCCGGTTGGCGGCCTTCTGGTCCGGGCGTGATGGGCTTTTGTCTGGAGACTGCATAGCTGCTTCTGTTGCCTGCCGGCGCGGGAGGCGGACGCTGCCGCCTCCCGCTGCCTGATTACGCTGGCCGCGCCTTAGCGGACCTGCGGGGGAACTTCAAAGGTGTGGAACGGCGCCGGCGACGGCACGGTCCACTCCAGGCCCTCGGCGCCATCCCAGGGCTTGTCGGCGGCCTTCTCGCCACCGCGGTACGACGGCAGCACCACGAAGAAGAAGAAGTACACCTGCATCAGGCCGAAGCCCAGCGCACCGATCGACGCGATCGCGTTGAAATCCGCGAACTGGGTCGGGTAGTCGGCATAGCGACGCGGCATGCCGGCCAGACCCAGGAAGTGCATCGGGAAGAAGGTGACGTTGAAGAAGATGATCGAGCCCCAGAAGTGGATCTGGCCGCGGGTTTCGTTGTACATGAAACCGCTCCACTTCGGACCCCAGTAGTAGAAGCCCGCGAACAGTGCGAACAGCGAGCCGGCCACCAGCACATAGTGGAAGTGCGCCACGATGAAGTAGGTGTCCTGCAGCTGGATGTCGATCGGGGCCACGGCCGGCATCAGGCCGGTGAAGCCGCCGATGGTGAACACGAAGATGAAGCCGATCGAGAACAGCATCGGGGTCTCGAACGTCATCGAGCCGCGCCACATGGTGGCGATCCAGTTGAAGATCTTCACGGCGGTGGGCACCGCGATCAGCATGGTCGCGTACATGAAGAACAGCTGGCCGGTCACCGGCATGCCGGTCGTGAACATGTGGTGGGCCCACACGATGAACGACAGGATGGCGATCGAGGCGGTGGCGTACACCATCGAGCTGTAGCCGAACAGGCGCTTGCGGGCAAACGCCGGCACCACCTGCGAGACGATCCCGAACGCCGGCAGGATCATGATGTACACCTCGGGGTGGCCGAAGAACCAGAAGATGTGCTGGTACATCACCGGGTCACCACCACCGGCGGCCGAGAAGAAGCTCGTGCCGAAATGGCGGTCGGTCAGCACCATGGTGATGGCGCCGGCCAGCACGGGCATCACGGCGATCAGCAGGTAGGCGGTGATCAGCCAGGTCCAGCAGAACATCGGCATCTTCATCAGCGTCATGCCCGGGGCGCGCATGTTGAGGATGGTCACGATGATGTTGATCGAGCCCATGATCGACGACGCGCCCATGATGTGCATGGCGAAGATGGCCATGTCCATGCCCGGGCCCATCTGCACCGACAGCGGCGCGTACAGGGTCCAGCCGGCGGCGGTGGCGCCGCCCGGGACCAGGAACGAGCCGGCCAGCAGCAGCGCGGCCGGCGGCATCAGCCAGAAGCTGAAGTTGTTCATGCGCGCGAACGCCATGTCGGACGCGCCGATCTGCAGCGGGATCATCCAGTTGGCGAAGCCGACGAAGGCCGGCATGATCGCGCCGAACACCATCACCAGGCCGTGCATGGTGGTGAACTGGTTGAACAGCTCGGGGCGGAAGAACTGCAGGCCCGGCTCGAACAGCTCCAGGCGGATCAGCAGTGCCAGCAAGCCGCCCGACAGCAGCATGATGAACGAGAACAGCAGGTACAGCGTACCGATGTCCTTGTGGTTGGTCGCGAACAGCCAGCGGCGCCAGCCATGCGGGTGGTCGTGCGCGTGGTCGTCATGCGCATGGTCGTGCGGATGGGCGAGCGCGTCCGGGGTAGCAGTACTCATCGCAAATGCTCCTCTAATCCTGTTCTGTCTTCAGCGGGTCAGCCCGCGACGCGGTTGCCCGCGAGGCTGGCCTGCTTGTCAGCCTTGTCGGCCGGCTTGGCTTCGGCCTTCGGCGCTGCGCCGCCTGCCGCGCCGCCGCCCTCGGGGAACTTGCCCGCACGGGCACCCACGAAGTCGCTCGGCTGGACCACTTCACCCGTCTTGTTGCTCCAGGCGTTGCGCGTATAGGTCATGACCGCGGCCAGCTCGGTGTCCGAGAGCTGCTTCCACGACGGCATGGCAGCCTTGCCTTCCAGCATGATGTGCATCTGGCCGGCCTTGGGGCCATTGACCAGCTTGGAGCCGTCCAGTGCCGGGAACGCGCCGCCGCCCTTGCCGTTGGGCTGGTGGCAGACCGCGCAGTTGGCCGCGTAGACCTTCTCGCCACGCACCTTCGACTCGTCCAGCGTCCAGGTCTTGTTGGGATCGTCGGCCTTGGCCGCCAGCTCCTTCTTCTTGCCGTCGACCCACTTGGTGTAGTCGGCGTCCGAGACCACGCGCACCACGATCGGCATGAAGGCGTGTTCCTTGCCGCACAGCTCGGCGCACTGGCCGCGGTACACGCCGATCTTCTCGGCCTTGAACCAGGTGTCGCGCACGAAGCCGGGGATCGCATCCTGCTTGACGCCGAAGGCCGGGATCATCCAGGCGTGGATCACGTCGTTGGCAGTGGTGACGATGCGGATCTTCTTGTTGACCGGCACGACCAGCTCGTTGTCCACCTCCATCAGGTAGGTGTTCGACTTGGGCTGCTCGTTGTTGATCTGCTCGCGCGGGGTAGTCAGGGTCGACACGAAGGAGATGCCTTCGCCTTCGCCCTTCAGGTAGTCATAGCCCCACTTCCACTGGTAGCCGGTGGCCTTGATGGTGATGTCGGAGTTGGTGGTGTCCTTCATCGCCACCACGGTCTTGGTCGCCGGCAGGGCCATCGCGATCACGATGATGAACGGGACGATGGTCCAGATCACTTCGACCGTAATGCTCTCGTGGAAGGAGGCCGGCTTGGCACCCTTGGCCTTGCGGTGCTTGAAGACGGAATAGAACATCACGCCGAACACCGCGACGAAGATCACGGTGCACATGATCAGCATCATCCAGTTCAGCCAGTGAATCTGTTCGGCAATCTTGGTAACCGGCTCGGTCAGGTTGAGCTGGCGCACGGCGGGGCCGCCCGGCATGTCGCTGACCGCGGACGCCGCCTGGCTGGCAAGCAGGGACGCGCCGGCCAGACAAACTGCGGATGCCTTCTTCCACATTTTCATTTGTTATCTACCCAATTTACAGATTCAAATCTGTCCTCGCCGCCGCCACCGCCGCCTCTCAGAGGCGGCGCAAGGCCGCTGCGAGCTCCTGCGCGAACTTGCGTCGCCGGTACGGGTCCACGTAACACCCCACCTGTACCTCACGTCCGCCCGAGCGCAGCGTCACCAGCGCGCGGAACGATTCACCCAGTTCGACCCGCACCCAGCGCGGGTTGAATTCCTGGCGCGTCACCTTTGTGCCGCTGGCTGTCTCCACGACCAGCGTGCCGTCGGTAATGCTGACGCGCTCATAGTCCGTCGCATGGCGCGCATACACCAGCAGCGCGATCCCCAGCCCGATCAACTCGATGCTGGCAAACGGCAGCACGAGCCAGGACCCTTGCCACGCAAAAAACAACGCGATGGCAAGCGAAACCGTGAGGATCGAGAGGTAAAACCAGCCGACCTGGCGTGGACTCAGCGAGCAATTCCGCTTCATCAGCCAGTCGTGGGGCGCGGGGGGAGGTCCGTCGAGATTTCCGCCGGAGTCACCACCTGCCGTCTGGAATGCGATACCCAAGTCTTGCATCGCCAACCACTCTGCATCGGATGCACACCCGGGACGATGGCGTCCGGGCCGCACAGTGCAAGTGCAAAACCAGGACGTTCTTGTGCCAGGGGACCACTGCGACAAACTGGCGCATTATAGGGCGCTTCCCATACACGGACAAGGGCACGCCTTGACCGGACGGCTTGCGCACCGCTTGATTCTGTGCATAGGGAAGGGCCCCGCCATCGCCCTGCCCGCCGCGCCGGCGCTATGTTTGCGGCAATCCCGCACCGGCGCAAGTTAACTCTGTTTTAACTTGTCCGACGCGGCCTTGCACGGCCGATCTGGTCCAGCGGCACCACCGCGCGGCCCTGGTCGTCGAGCGCCTGGCCGCCACGCGGGGCCAGCTTCCAGGCGTGGCCGTAGACGATCTCGAAAGTCAGCGGGATCACGCCGTCGGTGTTGCGCCGCCGCTCCAGCGCCTGCGCCAGCGCCTGGTACCAGCCGCGGCCGCGCAGGCCCTGCGGCAGCGCCCCGGCCGGCGCGCGCAGGCCGCCGAAGGCCTGCACCTCGCGCAGCAGCGTGGCGGGGGACTCGTAGGTCACGGTCAGCGTCTCCATGTCCATCACCGGGGTGGACCAGCCGCTGTGCACCAGCATGTCGCCGATATCGTGCATGTCGACAAAGCGCAACGTATGGTGTGCATGGTCGACTTCGGCAAAGGCCGCGCGCAGCTCCTTCAGGGTGTCCGGGCCGAACAGCGAGAACAGCACCAGACCTTCGTCGCGCGCCACGCGGTGCCACTCCGGGAACACGCGGTGCGGCTCCGGATGCCAGTGCAGCGCCAGGTTGGACCACAGCAGGTCGAAGCTCGCGGGCGCAAAAGGCAGTGTGGCAAGATCGCCCTGGACCAGGTCAAACAGCGGCCGCTTGCCCAGCATGCGGCCGATCCAGCCGGGCCGGCGCTGCGGGTCGCGCTGGCCGGCCTCGGCCAGCATCGCGCCGGAGATGTCCAGCCCGGCAATCTGCGCATCCGGGAAGCGCGCGCGCAGCCCGGCCAGGCCCTGGCCGTGGCCGCAGCCGATATCCAGCGCGCGCTGCGGCGCCAGGCGGATCACTTCCATGCGCTCCTGCATGCGGCGGCCGATCTCGCCCAGCAGGAAGTCCAGCTGGCCGAAGCCGCGGCTGCGCCGGTCGAAGGCGAGCCGGGTCAGGCGCGCGGGCGGCAGGAAGGCATCGGGAGAATCAGCGGCATGCAGGGACACGGGCAGACAGGGCAGCAAGAAAACCAGGAACCGGCGCGGGGACAGATACAGGATCAGGCCCGGGCGCCGGATGAATGCGGCCGCCGCGCCCGATGGGCCGCGGCCGGACGGCAAGTATACGCGCGCGCCGCGCTGGCTGCCGGCGCCGCCGGCAAGGTGCTGGCCGGCGCCGGCGAACTGCTGCTGCCGAGCGCCTGCGCGCTGTGCGGCGCGGCGCAGCGGCAGGTGGTCTGCGCGCCCTGTGCCACCGACCTGCTGCGCCCGGTGCGGCGCTGCCCAGCCTGCGCGCTGGCGCTGGGGCGCCAATTCAACTGCCCGGCCTGCGCGGCATCGCCCCCGGCCTACGACCATGCCCACACGCTGGGCGACTACGCTTCGCCGCAGGACCAGCTGGTGCTGGCGCTCAAGTTCGGCCACGCCCTGCCGCTGGCGGGCTGGCTCGCGGCCAGGCTGGCCGCGGGACTGCAGGGGGCCTGGGCCCGACAGCCCGCGCCCGACCTGCTGGTGCCGATCCCGCTGTCACCGCAGCGGCTGGCCGCGCGCGGCTTCAACCAGGCCTGGGAAATCGCGCGGCCGCTGGCGCGCCACCTGGGCCTGCGCGCCGACCCGGTGCTGCTGCAGCGCCAGCGCGACACCGGCAGCCAGCGCGCGCTGGACCTGGCCGCCCGGCAGGTGAACCTGCGCGGCGCCTTCAGGCTGGCGCGCGCCGTGCGGCTGGACGGCCTGCACGTGGCGCTGGTGGACGATGTGATGACCTCCGGCGCCACCCTGCACGAGGCCGCCAGCGTGCTCAAGGCGGATGGCGCGGCCCGCGTCAGCGTGATCGTCGCGCTGCGCACGCCGTAGCACTTGGATGACAGTGGCCGGTGCGCGCGGTAAGCTGCGCACCGTTCTGACGAAGGGCGCAGCGCGCCCGCCATCCCCCGCATCATGTTCAACGTCGTCCTGGTCGAACCGGAAATCCCGCCCAATACCGGCAATGTGATCCGCCTGTGCGCCAACACCGGCGCGCAGCTGCACCTGGTCAAACCCCTGGGTTTTCCGCTGGAAGACGCGCGCATGCGCCGCGCGGGGCTGGATTACCACGAGTACGCCACCATGCGCGTGCATGAAAGCTGGGACGCGCTGATGGCCAGCGAGCAGCCCGACCCGGCGCGCATGTTCGCGCTGACCACGCGCGGCTCGACGCCGTTTGGCCAGGTGGCGTTCCGCCCCGGCGACTGGTTCGTGTTCGGTTCCGAAACGCGCGGGCTATCACCGGAGCGGCGCGACTGGTTCCCGCCCGCGCAGCGCATCCGGCTGCCTATGCGGCCCGACAACCGCAGCCTGAACCTGTCGAACACGGTCGCCGTGGTGGTGTTCGAGGCGTGGCGCCAGAACGGGTTCGAAGGCGGCAGCTGAGCCGCCCGGCCAGCGCCTACTCCGGCTGCACGCCGGCCGCCCGGATCACCTTGTCCCAGCGTGCCTTCTCGCTCACCATGGTCTGGCGCAGCGAGGCCGGCGCGGTGCCGGCCGGCACGAAATACTGCGCGCGCATCTTGTCGCGCACGTCGGCGCTGCCGATGATCGCCACCAGCTCGCGGTAGAGCCGGTCGATCACAGCCTGCGGCGTGCCCGCCGGCGCCAGCACCGCCTGCCAGGAAATCGCCTCGAAGCCCGGGTAGCCGGATTCCGCCACCGTCGGCACCGACGGCAACACCGCAGTGCGCCCCGTGGTGGTCACGGCCAGCACGCGCAGCTTGCCCGCGTTGACCTGCGGCATCGCGATCGCCGGCACCATGAAGCCGGCCTGCACCTGCCCGCCCACCATCGCCGTGGTGATCTGCGGGAAGCCGGGGTACGGCACGTGCTGCAGGTCGATGCCCGCCATCGCCTTCAGTTGCTCCATCGCCAGGTGCGAGGCGCTGCCGTTGCCGGGCGAGCCATAGTTCAGCTCAGCCGGCTTCGACCGTGCCAGCGCGACGAACTCGCGCAGGTTGTGCACCGGCAGGCGTGCATCCACCACCAGCACGTTGGGCGAGGTCGCCACCAGCGTGACCGGCGCCAGTTGCCGGAACGGGTCGTAGTTCAGGTTGCGCGACAGCGTCGGCGCGGTCACCAGCGGGCCGTTGATGGTGAACAGCAGCGTATAGCCATCGGGGGCGGCGCGCGCCACCATGCCGGTGCCGATATTGCCGCCGGCGCCGGGACGGTTTTCCACCACCACCGGCTGGCCCAGCGCGGCGGCCAGCTTTTCGGTCACGATGCGCGCGATCAGGTCGGGCGACGAGCCCGGCGGGAACGGCACCACCATGCGGATCGGGCGCGCGGGCCAGGGTTGAGCGAAGACGCTGCCGGAAGTTCCGGCGGCGCAGGCGGCAGCCAGCGCGATCAGCGCTTGTCGTCGTGTGGGCATGCGGTGCAGAGGATCAGAAGGTGGGTACGCGGATAGTCATTCGTCGCGTGCGTCGCGCTGCAGCAGCTGCGCCACCGCATCGGCGGCGCTCAGGCCGTCGAACAGCACGCCGCACACCGCCCGCGCGATCGGCATCTCGACACCGTTAGCCGAGGCAAGCTCTGTCACGGCCTGGGCGCAGCGCACGCCCTCGGCCACATGGCCCAGTTCGGCCAGGATCTGGTCCAGGCTTTGCCCCGCCGCGAGCTGCTGCCCAACCTTGCGGTTGCGCGACAGGTCGCCGGTGGCGGTCAGGATCAGGTCGCCCACGCCGGCCAGGCCCATGAAGGTCTCGACCCGCCCGCCCAGCGCCAGGCCCAGCCGCGTCATCTCGGCCAGCCCGCGCGTCACCAGCGCGGCGCGCGCGTTCAGGCCCAGCCCCAGGCCGTCGCTGGCGCCGGTGGCAATCGCCAGCACGTTCTTGACCGCGCCGCCGACTTCCACGCCGGTCAGGTCGTCGCTGCCATAGATGCGCATCGCGTGGTGGTGAAAGGCCCGCTGCGCGCGCTCCGCCAGCGACGGCACGCTGCCCGCCACCGTCAGTGCGCACGGCAGCCCCAGCGCCACCTCACGTGCGAAGCTCGGACCGGTCAGCACGCCGTAGTCGAAGCCCTCAGTGCGGCCGGCGGCATCCAGCTCGGCGCGCACCATCTGGTGCGGCAGCAGGTGCGTGCCGGACTCGAAGCCCTTGCACAGCCACAGCATCGACACCGGCCGCGCGCTGCGCGTGGCCAGCCGGCGCGTCATCTCGCGCAGGCCCGACACTGGCGTGGCCACCACCACGATGCCGTCCGGATCGTCCGCGGCGTGCGCCACCGCAAGCTCGAAATCGGCCTGCACCGCGAGCCGCTCGGACAGCGTCACGCCCGGCAGGTAGGCAGCGTTCTCGCGCGTGGCGGCGATGGCGGCGAGCTGGGCAGGCTCGCGCCCCCACAGCACCACGTCATTGGTGGCCGCGGCATGGCTGGCGAGGGCGGTGCCCCAGGCACCGGCACCGAGGAAGGTCAGTTTCATGGCAGCTCGATCCGAGGATGGACGCAGTCGATGGTAGCCCAAAGGCAAAACGGGGCCGCAGCCCCGTTTCGATGATGGCTCAGGACGCCGGAATCAGTGGCGGGCCTGGCTGCCGTCGGGCATCACGATGCCGCTGTTGCCGCCTTCGGCACCCTGGGCTTCTTCCATGGCGGCCTGCAGGCGTTGCTCATACAGCGCCTGGAAGTTGATTTCCGACAGGTGGATGGCCTGGAAGCCGGCGCGGGTGATCACGTCAGCGATATTGCCGCGCAGGTACGGGTACAGGATGGTCGGGCAGGCGATGCCCAGCAGCGGGTCCAGCTGCTCCACCGGCACGTTGCGGATATCGAAGATGCCGGCCTGGTGCGCTTCGACCAGGAAGGCAACCTTGTCCTGCACCTTGGTCGTCACGGTGCCCGTCACCACCACTTCGAAGATCCCTTCCTGCAGCTGCGAAGCGCCGACGTTGACCTGCACTTCCACCGACGGGGCTTCCGATTCCAGGAAGATGCCGGGCGAATTGGGCTGCTCCAGCGACATGTCTTTCAGGTAGACGCGCTGGATGTTGAAGAAGGGTTGATCGTCCTGCTGGGTGTTTTGCTGGTCGCTCATGAAAGGCTTCCGGGAGGATGGGCTGGATGTGCATCGGGCGCGGCGGCTGCAGCCCTTGCAAGGCGCAAGGCTGGCTGGCCGGTGCCCGCTTGGAAAACGCATATGGTACATGACGCGGGTGGCGAATTCACCCGCGCCGGGGGTATGCCGGAACCAGCGCGGCGCGGAATCAGACGATTCCGCGCGCCAGCGCCGGTGCAACCGGCTCAGGCGGCCAGCAGCGGCACCAGGCCGCCCTGGCGGTCCAGCGCCGAGAGGTCGTCGAAGCCGCCCACATGGGTCTCGTCGATGTAGATCTGCGGCACGGTGCGGCGACCGGTACGGGCCATCATCTCTTCACGCTTGCCGGGTTCGCGGTCGATCAGGACCTTCTCGATCGTTTCCACGCCCCTGGACTTGAGCAGGCGTTCAGCCATCAGGCAATACGGGCACACCACGGTGCTGTACATGACGACACGGGCCATGCGGGTTCTCCTTGAATGCAATGCGCGCGCGACCCGGCCTGGCCGGGGGCGCGCTGTGACGGATACGGCGGTGCTGCCCGGAATTACTTCACCAGCGGCAGGCCTGCCTGCTGCCAGGCGGCGATGCCGCCCTCGAGCGCGTAGATCTCACTGTAACCGGCTTCCTTCAACGCTGCCTGGGCCTTGCCCGAGCGCTGGCCGGTCTGGCACACGACGATGATGGGGGCAGCCTTGTCCTTTGCAAGGCCGGCCGCGCGCGAGGGCAGGTCAGCCAGCGGCGCGCTCTTGGCTTGCGGCAGGTGACCCTTGGCATACTCGGCGGGCTCGCGGATATCGACCACGACCGCGCCGCGCTTGTTGATCAGCTGGGTCGCGGCGGCCGTATTGACGGTCTTGCCGCGGGTGCTGCGCGAGATCGAGGGCCAGGCCAGCAGGCCGCCCGAGACCACGGCAAGGGCGATCAGAGCGAGGTTGTTGTAGTCGGCGAAGAAATTCACGTTGGCATTCCGGTAGGTTGGGTCGGCGGCATTATAAAATACGCGGTTTGGCGTCCAGGCCCTGCCGTCGCATGGCCATCCGCCATTGTCGCCTGTCTGAGACATGGGATGTCCACAAGGAACCCATCGGCCCCCTCCAGGTGACGGCGCGGACGCATGCAGGTTACCTACTCTCTGGAAGCAGCAGCATGTACAAGCTCGTCCTCATCCGCCACGGCGAATCCACGTGGAACCTTGAAAACCGCTTTACCGGCTGGGTCGACGTCGACCTGACCGAAACCGGCGCCGACCAGGCGCGCCAGGCCGGCAAGCTGCTCAAGGAAGCCGGCCTGGGCTTTGACGTGGCCTATACCTCGGTGCTCAAGCGCGCCATCCGCACGCTGTGGCATGTGCAGGATGAAATGGACCTGATGTGGATCCCGGTACGCAACGAATGGCGCCTGAACGAGCGCCACTACGGCGCGCTGGCCGGCCTGAACAAGGCAGAAACCGCCGCCAAGTTCGGCGACGAGCAGGTGCTGGTGTGGCGCCGCAGCTATGACACGCCGCCGCCCGCGCTGGAGCCCACCGATCCGCGTGCCTCGTACGACGATCCGCGCTACGCCAATGTGCCGCGCAACGAGATTCCGCTGACCGAGTGCCTGAAGGACACCGTGGCCCGCGTGATGCCGCTGTGGAACGAATCCATCGCCCCCGACATCCAATCCGGCAAGCGCGTGGTGATTGCCGCCCATGGCAACAGCATCCGCGCGCTGGTGAAATACCTGGACCAGATCTCGGATGACGATATCGTCGGACTCAATATCCCCAACGGCACCCCGCTCGTCTATGAGCTGGACGCCGACCTGCGCCCCCTGCGCCACTACTACCTGGGTGACCAGGACGCCATCGCCGCCTCGCTGGCGGCCGTCGCCAGCCAGGGCAAGGCACGCTGAAGCCGGCCCGGGCGGCCGCGCGCGGATGTGCGGCCGCCCACCCTGAGCCGGGACGGGACAGGCCCTTTTCACCACTCGCACTTATACTGTCGGACAAACCGCTCGGCGCCGGGCGGCCGCAGCCGGCATAATCCCCCTACCGTACACCAGTACTTCGAGTACACGTTCAGGCAGCCCTCATGCGCAAGACGCTCAAGAACATCAGCCTAGTTTCTGTCGGTCTCGTCGCCGGCGTGCTCGCCACGCTGCAGATTTCGGCGACCGCCCAGAATTCATCGGGGCCCTTGCCGCTTGACCAGTTGCGGCTGATGGCCGATATCTTCGGCCAGATCAAGCGCGAGTACGTGGAGCCGGTCGATGACAAGAAGCTGCTGACCGAAGCCATCAAGGGCATGGTCGCCAGCCTCGACCCGCATTCGTCCTACCTCGACGAAAAAGACTTCAAGGAACTGCAGGAAGGCACGCGCGGGCGCTTTGCCGGCCTGGGCATCGAGATCTCGCAGGAAGAAGGCCTGGTCAAGGTGATCAACCCGATCGAGGACACCCCTGCCTTCCGCGCCGGCATCCAGCCGGGCGACCTGATCACCCGCATCGACGACAAGCCCGTGCGCGGCCTGCCGCTGGAGCAGGCGGTCAAGCGCATGCGCGGCGAGCCCGGCACCAAGGTCACGCTGACCATCTACCGCAAGAGCGAGGAACGCACCTTCCCGGTCTCGATCACGCGCGCCGAGATCCGCGTGCAGTCGGTCAAGGCCAAGATGCTGGACAACAATATCGGCTGGATCCGCCTGACCAGCTTCCAGGAACGCACCATCGCCGACCTGTCCCGCAAGCTGGCCGAGCTGGCGCAGAAGAACCCCAACATGAAGGGCCTGGTGCTGGACCTGCGCAACAACGGCGGCGGCGTGCTGCAGGGCGCGGTCGGCGTGGCCGCGGCCTTCCTGCCGGAAGACGCCACGGTGGTGTCCACCAACGGCCAGGTGCCCGATGCCAAGCGCGTGTACAAGGCGACGTACAACAACTACCGCCTGTCGTCGCTGGAAGACGATCCGCTCAAGGACCTGCCCGCGCTCTACAAGAAGATTCCGATGGTGGTGCTGACCAACGCCTATTCGGCCTCGGCCTCCGAAATCGTGGCGGGCGCGCTGCAGGATCATCACCGCGCTCAGATCATGGGCAAGACCACCTTCGGCAAGGGCTCGGTGCAGACCGTGCGCCCGCTGACCAACGACACCGGCATCAAGCTGACCATCGCGTACTACTACACGCCGAGCGGCAAGTCGATCCAGGC
The DNA here is from genome assembly GCF_000611125.1 of Cupriavidus sp. SK-4. Lineage (NCBI taxonomy): Bacteria > Pseudomonadati > Pseudomonadota > Betaproteobacteria > Burkholderiales > Burkholderiaceae > Cupriavidus > Cupriavidus sp. SK-4. Next base: position 10,712 of record NZ_JFJW01000098.1, on the reverse strand, counting down.
CAAGGGCATCCGTCCGGACATCCCGGTCGACCAGAACCCCGAAGGCGATCCGGACGACGCGCTGATCACGCGCGAGATCGACACCGAGCGCCACCTGCACAACAAGCAGGAATCGGAACAGCCGGAAATGACCGAGCGCGAGCAGCGCCGCGTGGATGAGCTGCGCCGCCTGGAAGAAGAAAACGCGAAGAAGTCACCGGAAGAGCGCGAGAAGGATCGCCGCAAGAAGCCGGTGGAATTCGGTACCGCCGACGACTTCATGCTGCAGCAGGCCATCGCCCAGCTCAACGGCCAGCCGGTCAAGCGCTCCAAGTCGAAGCTGGAAACCAATCCGCCGGCCGACAACGGCAAGGCGGCAAAGCCCTCGGGCAAGAGCGGCGCCAAGGGCGCCAGCGCACCGGCAGCCAAGCCGGCGGCACCGGCGCCCGGCAAGCAGCCGCCGGCCAGCGCCCCGATCGGCGAGCCGCTGGGCACGCCGACGGGCAAGGCTCCCTGAAACCCTGAAGCTTTAGTCAGGCGGCCGGTTTTGCTCCCCTCTCCCGCTTGCGGGAGAGGGGCAGGGGGAGAGGGCAGGAGCGTCAAAGGCTGAGGGCGGTGGGTTAACACCCTTGGCTTCGCTTGAAGTGGTTCCTTGCTAGTCCACCCCTCTCCCCAACCCTCTCCCCCTGAGGGGAGAGGGAGAACACCTTGCTTGGGCTAGCTCGGGCGGCTTTGGAGCACCCAAAACCGCCCTCCCCTTCAGCACTCGAGGGATTACCTCATGAGCGACGACGGCCTCAACGACGAACAACTGCTGCGCTACTCGCGCCACATCCTGCTGGACGAGCTCGGCATCGAGGGCCAGCGGCGCCTGCTTTCCGGCCATGCGCTGGTGATCGGCGCCGGCGGCCTGGGCGCGGCCGCGCTGCCCTTCCTGGCTTCGGCCGGGGTGGGCCGCATCACGGTGGTCGACAACGATGAAGTCGACCTGACCAACCTGCAGCGCCAGATCATCCACACCACCGCCAACGTGGGCCGGCCCAAGGTGGATTCGGCGCGCGAAGGCATGCTGCGCATCAACCCGGGGCTGGAGATCGTGACGGTGCCCGCGCGCGTGGGCGATGCAGAGCTTGCCCAGCTCGTCGCCACGGCCGACGTGGTGCTCGACTGCTGCGACAACTTCGCTACGCGCCAGGCAGTCAACCGCGCCTGCGTGCGCCACAAGGTGCCGCTGGTGTCAGGCGCGGCGCTGCGCTTCGATGGCCAGATCAGCGTGTTCGACCGGCGCCAGCCCGACGCGCCCTGCTACGCCTGCCTGTTCCCGCCGGCCGAACCCGCGCCGGAAGTGGCCTGCGCCACCATGGGCGTGTTCGCGCCGCTGGTCGGCATGGTCGGCACGGTGCAGGCGGCCGAGGCGCTCAAGCTGCTCGCGGGCGTCGGCGAGAGCCTGGCGGGCCGGCTGCTGATGGTCAATGCGCTGTCGATGGAATGGACCACGATGCGGCTGGCGCGTACGCCGGATTGCCCGGTCTGCGCCGGGCACTGAATCCGGAGGGCTAGTCCCGCTGCGCCGTGTGCGCCCGCAGCCAGTCGGTGACGGCGGCGCGGTCGCCGCGAAAGACGATGCGCGCTTCGCGCTGCTCGCGCTGGAAGGCGTACATAGGATCGTAGTACTCGCGCAGCAGCACGGCGATCCAGCCGCGGTGCAGATCCACCTCGCCCCGCTCCGCCTGCTGCGCCAGCGCCTGGTCCAGCAACGCTGACAGCTTGCCGTAACGGGCGCCGCCCAGCCGCGGCGAGATCCCGGCCATGGCCTCGCGCAGACGCGTGGCGTAGGCTTCGAAGCCTTCCGTGCTGCCCTTCTCGGCGATGAACTCCGCCGCCAGCCCCTGCACATAGTCGCGCAGCACGCGCTCCACGCGTTCGTCGAACGACGCTTCCAGCCACACCAGCGGGCTGGCATGCATGCGCTGCGTCAGCGCCTGTGGCACGTCGCGGCTGCCGATGAAACGGCCTTCGTCCTCCACCACCAGCGCGCGCCAGCCTGCGTCTATATGCCGCAGCACGTCGATGGCCAGCGCGTTCTCGAAATCGATCTGCGGCGGCTGCGCCAGCGCGCGCCGCCCGAACGCCGAGCCGCGGTGCCGCGCATGGCCTTCGAGGTCGATCGCGGCGGAAACGTCGCCCAGCACATCGGTCTTGCCGCTGCCGGTCAGGCCGCCCAGCACGAACCACTGCTGCTGTGCCGCCGCGGCATCGGTGGTCTCGATCAGGAAGCCGCGCATGGCCTTGTAGCCGCCGGTCACGCGGGGGTAATCGACACCGGCCGCGTGCAGCCACTGCTGCACCAGCTGCGAGCGCAGCCCGCCGCGGAAACAATACAGGTAGCCGTCCGGATGCGCGCGCGCAAACTCCGCCCAGGCTGCGATCCGCGCCGCCTTGCGCAGCCCGGCCACCAGTTGGTGGCCAAGTTCGATTGCCGCCTGCTGGCCCTTCTGCGCATAGCACAGGCCCACCTCATGGCGCTCGGCATCGTCCATCAGCGGCAGGTTGACCGCGCCGGGGAAGGCCCCGCGCGCGAATTCCAGCGGCGCGCGCACGTCAAGCATGGCCACGCCGCTGAGGAACAGGGTGCGGAAGTCCGCGGTGTCAGGGCACATCATTGGTTAGGGTAATCTCCGCGCGGCGCCGTGGCGGGACAGGAGCCTTTGCCCGCCAGGGACGCCTGGATAAAGAACAGGAATCGGAATGAGAAGGGTTACTGCCAACAGGCGAGCAACAAGGCGGTGCCGAATGGCGCCGCGCGCTGGGGCGGGCCGCTCATGAAGAGCGGCCACGCCGGAGACCGGCTTATTGCTCGCCCGGCTCCATCTGCGACTGCAGGTAGTTCTGCAGCCCGACCTTGTCGATCAGGTCCAGCTGCGTTTCCAGGTATTCGATATGTTCCTCGGTATCGGTGAGGATATCGACCAGGATTTCGCGGCTGACGTAATCGCCCACGGATTCGCAGTAGGCAATGCCTTCCTTGACGGTGGCGTGCGCGGTCTGCTCGAGCTTCAGGTCGCACTTGAGCATCTCGGGCGTGTCTTCACCGAGCAGCAGCTTGTGCAGGTCCTGCAGGTTGGGCAGACCGTCCAGCATCAGGATGCGCTCGATCAGGCGGTCGGCGTGCTTCATTTCGCCGATCGATTCCTTGTACTCCACCTCGCCGAGCTTCTTCAGGCCCCAGTGGCGATACATGCGGGCGTGCAGGAAATACTGGTTGATCGCGGTCAGCTCGTTCTTGAGCTGGGCGTTCAGATGCTGGATGACCTTCTTGTCACCTTTCATTGGCGGCTCCTGTTGCATCGGGCCCGCGCAAAAACACGAAACGGCGCCGATGGCGCCGTGCAGTCAGTGAAAAAGGAAAAAGCGCAAAAGCGCGCCGTGAACTGGATCTTCAGTTCATGGGCGCGTTCAGGCCACCAGCGCCTTGCGCTGGTCGTTCGCGACTGCCGGGTCCCGAGTGTCCATTATGGTACATGGGCCCGATGCGGAACAGGAAGAAATCTCCACAACCTGGATGTTGGCGAGGGTCGCCACGGTGACGTTGCGCACCGCCGCCACACCTTCCTGCAACACCTGGTGCGCACACTCGCGGCAGCGGCCGCAGCACGTGCCGACGCCAAGCGTTTCGGCCAGTTCGTCGAGGGTTTCGATGCCCAGGTGCGCGGCACCGTGAATCTCACGATCGGTGATCTGGTTGCAGATACAGACGTACACAACTCCCTCCTGTGGGGCGCGTGGCACCGGCATGCCACTGCGAATGAACGTCAGAATATCAGAGATCAATAATGATAACAATTCCCATTAAGCCACATCGGGAGAGGTCGGGTAGACGCCACAGGACGCAAAAAGAAGGCGGCTGAGGCGGCACTTTCCGACTCACGAAAGTGCTGCACCAGCCGCCTTGCCGCATCAGAAAACCCTGATGGCTTCAGGGTCGTGCCAGCTGCCGCAGGGCGGTCGCCTGCTCTTCCGGATCGAAGGCCTGCAGGACCTGGTCGACCAGCGGCTCGAGCCGTTCGCAGTGGGCATGCAGGATCTCCTGCTTGACCCGCAGCAGCTGCGCCGGGTGCATCGAGAACTCGCGCAGCCCCATGCCCAGCAGCAGCCGGGTCATGGACGGGTCGCCCGCCATTTCGCCGCACACGGCCACCGGCACGCCGGCGCGGTTGGCCTCGCGGATGGTGCGCGCCACCAGCTGCAGCACCGCCGGGTGCAGCGGGTCGAACAGGTGCGCCACCGCGTTGTCGGCGCGGTCGATGGCCAGCGTGTACTGGATCAGGTCGTTGGTGCCGATGGACAGGAAGTCCATCTTGCGCAGGAACAGCGGCAGCAGCAGCACCGCCGCCGGGATCTCGATCATGGCGCCGACCTTCATGCCCGGATCGTAGGCCTCGCCGCGCTCGTCGAGCTGGCGCTTGGCCTTGGCGATCAGCGCCAGGGTCTGGTCGATCTCGCTGGCGTGCGCCAGCATCGGCACCAGCAGCCGCACCGGGCCGAAGGCCGAAGCCCGCAGCAGCGCGCGCAGCTGGGTCAGGAACATGCCCGGCTCGGACAGCGACCAGCGGATCGCGCGCAGGCCCAGCGCCGGGTTCAGCGCGGTCTCGAATTCATCGCTGCGGCCGTCGCCGCGGGCATCGAGCGGCTTGTCGGCGCCGATGTCGATGGTGCGGATGGTCACCGGCAGTCCGTGCATGGCATCGACCGCGCCGCGGTAGGCCTGGAACTGCTCGTCCTCGCCCGGCAGCTCGTCGCGCCGGTTCATGAACAGGAATTCAGAACGGAACAGGCCCACGCCGACCGCGCCGGCCGACAGCGCCGCGCCGGCGTCCTCGGCCATCTCGATATTGGCCAGCAGGTCGATTTCCAGCCCGTCCAGCGTCACCGCCGGGGTATGCCGCAGCCGCTGCAGGCGCTTCTTTTCCAGCGCGCGCTCGCTCTGCCGGTGGCGGTACTCTTCCAGGATGATGGCGGTCGGGTCGACGATCACCAGCCCGGCATCGCCGTCGATGATGATCCAGTCGTCCTGGCGGATCAGCTCGCTCGCGCTCTGCACGCCGACCGCGGCCGGGATGTCCAGGCTGCGCGCGACGATGGCGGTATGCGAGGTGCGTCCGCCCATGTCGGTGACGAAGCCGTGGAAGATGGTATGGCGGAACTGCAGCATGTCGGCCGGGGAGATATCGTGGGCCACCACGATCACCCCGGTCGCGGCCTCGCCGTCGGCGGCCAGCGCCGGCACCGGCGCGGGCACCAGCACCGGGGCCCCGGCCAGCGCCTTCAGGATGCGCTCGACCACCTGCCGGATATCGGTCTTGCGCTCGCGCAGGTATTCATCCTCGATCTCGTCGAACTGGCGCATCAGCTCTTCGAGGCGCGTGGTAAGTGCCCACTCTGCGTTGTAGCGGCGGCCCCGGATCAGGGCCTCGGGCTCGCGCGCCAGCGCCTCGTCGTCGAGGATCATCGCGTGCACGTCCAGGAACGCGCCCAGCTCCTCGGGCGCATCACGCGGCAGGTCGCGCTTGAGCGCGGCCAGTTCCGCCCGCACCGCGGCGCGCGCGGCGCGCAGCCGTTCGACCTCGGCGTCGAGCTGGTCTTCATCGACCAGGTAGTGCGACACGTCCAGCGCCGCGGGCGCAAGCAGGTGCGCGCGCCCGATGGCGACGCCGCGCGAGACCGGGATGCCGTGCAGGGCGAAAGGCATGTACCGCTCCGTCAGGAACGTTTAAGAATTCGGGTCGAGGCCGCCGGCCTCACTCTCCCTCACCAAAGCGGTTGGCGATCAGCGCCAGCAGCGCATCCATCGCCTCCTGCTCGTCGGGGCCTTCGGTCTCGAGGGTCACCGTCGAGCCGATCCCGGCGGCCAGCATCATTACGCCCATGATGCTCTTGGCGTCGACCTGGCGACCATTGCGGGACATCTTGACCTGGCTGACAAAGTTGCCGGCGAGCTGGGTCAGCTTGGCGGACGCGCGGGCATGCAGTCCGAGCTTATTGATGATGGTGGTGTCCCTCTGCAGCATATTTGTCGGGATGGTTTGCGGTTTGGTTCTGGACAGTCGTGGTGCCGACCTGCAGCACACCCTGCGAGCCGCCGGCCAGGGCCTTGGTGGCCAGCTGGTCGAGCTTTTCGCCCCGGTAGCAGATCGCGCGCACGAGCATGGGAAGGTTGACGCCGGCCAGCACGCGCACGCGGCCCGGCTCGGCCAGGCGTGCGGCGATATTGGCGGGGGTGGCGCCGAAGATATCGGTGAGGACCAGCGCGCCATTGTCTTCGCTGATGGCCGCCAGCCGGCGCCTGGCCTCGGCCAGCACGACGGCGGGGTCGGCATCGGGAAGGACGTCGATGGCTTCCAGCCGCTGCGGCTGGCCGCAGTAGACGTGGGCGGCGCAATCGCGCAGGGCCGAAGCCAGCGGCGTGTGCGCGATGATCAGAATGCCTGCCATGATGGTGAATCCGTTGGATTGCCCCGATTGTAGCAGGCGGCCCCCGCGCTCCCGCTGCCGGCCAGGCTCAGCGGCCGGCAGCGTCCACGGCGTGCTCCAGTGCGTCGATGAACATCGCCGCGACATGGAAGCCGGTTTGCTGGGTGATCTCCTGGAAACAGGTCGGACTCGTCACATTGACCTCGGTCAGGTAGTCGCCGATGACGTCCAGGCCCACCAGCAGCAGGCCCTGCTCCCACAGCCCCGGCGCCAGTGCTTCGGCGATCTCGCGGTCGCGGGTGCTCAGTTCCTGCGCGCGGCCGGTGCCGCCGGCAGCCAGGTTGCCGCGCACCTCGCCGGCCATCGGCACGCGCGCCAGCGAATACGGCACCGGCACGCCGCCGATCAGCAGGATGCGCTTGTCGCCGTCCTTGATCGCCGGGATATAGCGCTGCACCATCAGCGTGCGGGCGCCGTCGTGGCCCAGCGTCTCGACGATCGCGGCCAGGTTCATGCCGTCCGCGCCGACGCGGAACACACCCATGCCGCCCATGCCGTCCAGCGGCTTGACGATGATGTCGCGGTGCTCGGCGTGGAAGTCGCGGATGCGTGCCAGGTCGCGCGTGACCAGGGTCGGGGTGATGTATTCCGGATACTGGGCAATGGCCAGCTTCTCGGAATGGTCGCGGATCGCGCGCGGCTTGTTGAACACGCGTGCGCCCTGCGACTCGGCCAGCTCCAGCAGCCAGGTGCTGGTGACGTACTCCATGTCGAAGGGCGGGTCCTTGCGCATCAGCACCGCATCGAAGGCCGACAGCGGCTCCAGCGCGCTGTTGCCCTCGCGGTACCAGGCGCTGTGGTCGGCGTCGCTGGTCTCGCCGGTCAGGTGCAGGCGCGTGGCCACGGTCTCGACCGTGCGGCCGGACAGCGCCAGCTGCGGCTGCAGGCACCAGTACAACTCGTGGCCGCGCGCGGCGGCCTCGGTCATCATGGCGTAGGTGGAGTCCTTGTAGGTCTTGAAGGTCTCCAGCGGATCGGTGATGAAGAGGATGCGCATGGCGGCTCAGATAATCGGGTTCGGGTCGGTCTTCTCGAGTTCCAGCGACGCCGCCAGCAGTGCCAGCCGGGCCACCACGCCATACATATAGAAGCGGTTCGGCACGGCGGCGCCAGGCTTGGCGTGGCTGTCCGGGATGCCGTTGGGCGCAAACGCCAGCGGCACGAAATGCATGCCCGGCGCGTTCAGGTTCTCGTCGTTGCCGCGGCCCGTGTGCACGCGGTAGAAGCCGCCGACCACGTAGCGGTCGATCATGTACACCACCGGCTCGGCCACCGCTTCATTGACCTTCTCGAAGGTGTGCACGCCTTCCTGGATGATGACATCGCTGACCTCCAGGCCTTCCTTGACGACGCTCATCTTGTTGCGCTCCTTCCGGTTCAGGCCCTTGACCTCGGACGGGTCGCGCACGGTCATGATGCCCATGCCGTAGGTGCCGGCATCGGCCTTGACTACCACATATGGGGTTTCCTTGATGCCGTATTCGCGGTACTTCTTGGCGATTTTCTTGAGCACGCCCTCGACCGCGTCGGCCAGTTCTTCCTCACCCACGCGCTCGTGGAAGTCCACGCCGGAGCAGCGGGCGAAGTACGGGTTGACCATCCACTGGTCGATGTCGATCAGCTTGGCGAACTTCTTGGCCACCTCGTCATAGGCGGCGAAGTGGCTGCTTTTGCGGCGGGTGGACCAGCCGGCGTGCAGCGGCGGCAGCAGGTACTGCTCGTTGATGTTTTCCAGGATCGGCGGGATGCCGGCCGACAGGTCGTTGTTCAGCAGGATCGAACAGGGGTCGAAGTCCTTCAGCCCCAGCCGGCGGCCCTTGGTGCCCAGGCGCGCGAGCGGTTCGACCACCAGGGTCTGGCCGTCGGGCAGCTCGATCGGGGTCGGTTCGGTGATTTCCTCGGAGAGCGAGCCCAGGCGCACGTTCAGGCCCGCCTGGCGCATGATCAGCGACAGCCGCGCCACGTTCTGCAGGTAGAACATGTTGCGGGTATGCCGCTCGGGGATCAGCAGCAGGTTCTTGGCGTCCGGGCAGATCTTCTCGATCGCCGCCATCGCCGCCTGCACCGCGAGTGGCAGCATTTCCGGGGCCAGGTTGTTGAACCCGCCCGGGAACAGGTTGGTGTCGACCGGCGCCAGCTTGAAGCCGGCGTTGCGCAGGTCCACCGAGCAATAGAACGGAGGGGTATGCTCCTGCCATTCCAGCCTGAACCAGCGCTCGATGGACGGCGTGGCGTCCAGGATCTTCTTTTCCAGTTCGAGCAGCGGACCGTTCAGCGCGGTGATGAGATGCGGGACCATATCCATCCTATAAATCGTCGTCTTAATCGTTCGCCCCGATTGTAGAGGAACGGCCAACCAGGCGCTGGCACACCCCTTATAAGGATATGCATGGCCGGGCCTGAGGGATAACGATATGGGGATGGGTGGCGCGAAATAAAGAGCCGGCCGCACAGGCAAAAAAAAGCGCGGCGATGCCGCGCTCTTAAATGGCCTGACAGATACGGGGAGCGTTCTGCAGGTGGAGGAAACTGCCTCACTGGCAATGTATGTGCCCCGCACATTAAAGACAATTGAAGCTTTTTAAGATCGGAGTTAAGCACTTTGCGAAAAACCCGCGCAGAGCGCGGGGGGATCGCCGGCCAGCCCTTGCCGGCACTCGGCTGGCGGGTTTTGCAGGAAGCCACGCAAGCCCTCCAGAAGCATTCGCAGCAGGCGTGGTCCGGCCACGGCTGACTGCCAAATGTCTGCAATCGCAGGCAATGCCGGAGAGAAAAAAGCCCGGCACGCGGCCGGGCGAAAACTCCTGAGAGAAGATTCCCAATCAGCTCTCCAGCACAACACTTTTGCGGTCAGACTTCATACGCGGTCTCGCCGTGCGAGGTGATATCCAGGCCCTCGCGTTCTTCGTCTTCCGGCACCCGCAGGCCGATCAGCATGTCCACCAGCTTGTAGGCCACGAAGGCGACCACGCCGGACCACACCACGGTGGTCAGCACGCCTTCGAACTGGATCCACAGCTGGCCGGCGATCGAGTAGTCGTCCGCCACCTTGTTGGCCACGTAGTCGTAGATGCCCGTGCCGCCAAGGCTGGGCGCGGCAAACACGCCGGTCAGCAGCGCACCCACGATGCCGCCCACGCCGTGCACGCCGAACACATCCAGCGAGTCGTCCATGCCCAGCATGCGCTTCAGGCCGGTCACGCCCCACAGGCACAGCAGGCCGGCGATCAGGCCGATCACGATCGAGCCCATCGGGCCGACGAAGCCGGCAGCCGGGGTGATCGCCACCAGGCCGGCCACCGCACCCGAGGCACCGCCCAGCATCGACGGCTTGCCCTTGCCGATCCACTCGCCGAAGGTCCACGCCAGCACCGCGGCGCAGGTGGCCAGCAGCGTGTTGACGAAGGCCAGTGCGGCCGAGCCGTTGGCTTCCAGGGCCGAGCCGGCGTTGAAGCCGAACCAGCCGAACCACAGCAGCGAGGCGCCGACCATGGTGAAAGTCAGGCTGTGCGGACGGATCGCCTCGCGGCCGAAGCCGATGCGCTTGCCGAACATATAGGCACCCACCAGGCCAGCCACGGCGGCGTTGATATGCACCACGGTGCCGCCGGCAAAGTCGAGCGCGCCCTTCTGGAACAGCCAGCCCGACTTGGCGGTCGCGGCGGCGCCGGCAGCAGCGTCGGTGTAGGCGTCCGGACCCGGCCAGAACCAGACCATGTGCGCCATCGGGATGTAGGAGAACGTGAACCACAGCACCACGAACACCAGCACGGCCGAGAACTTGGCGCGTTCGGCGAAGGCGCCGATGATCAGGCCGCAGGTGATGCAGGCGAAGGCGCACTGGAAGGCGAAGTAGCCCAGTTCCGGAACCACCACACCCTTGCTGAAGGTGGCGGCCACGGCCTCGACCGTCAGCCCCTTCATGAAGAGCCGGTCGGTGCCGCCGAAGAAGGCGTTACCCTCGGTGAAGGCGAAGCTGTAGCCGTAGATCGCCCACAGCAGCGCCACCAGCGAGAAGATCACCAGGCATTGCATCAGCACCGACAGCATGTTCTTGGAGCGCACCAGGCCGCCGTAGAACAGCGCCAGGCCGGGCAGCGTCATCAGGATCACGAAGGCGGTGGAGACCAGCAGCCAGGCGGTGTCACCCTTGTTGGGCACCGGTGCGGCCGGTGCGGCGGCGGCTTCCGCGGGGGCGGCGG
>NZ_JFJW01000097.1:0-20859 GCF_000611125.1 Cupriavidus sp. SK-4 | reverse complement strand
TGGCCGCGCTGCCCTGGCTGCCCGGCGCGGCGCGCGCGTCCGCATGGCCTGACCGCCCGATCCGCATCGTCGCGGCGCAGGCGCCCGGCTCTTCCAATGACTCCACCGCGCGCGCCCTGGCCGAGTACTTTGCCAACAAGCTCAACGTCTCGGTGGTGGTGGAGAACAAGCCCGGCGGGGTCGGCATGATCGCGGCCGAAACCGTGGCCCGTTCCGCGCCCGACGGCTATACGCTGTTGTTCACCCTGCAGAGCCAGCTGGCCCAGGCGCCGGTCCTGCTCAAGAAGCCTCCCATCTCGCCGTCCCGGGACCTGGTACCGATCGCTGCGACCAGTACCGGCGTCGGCGTGATGGTGGCGACCAAGGGCCTGCCCGCGCGCAACTTCAAGGAACTGCTGGCACTGGCGCGCAAGCGGCCGGTCAGCGTGGGCAACTACGGCATCGGTTCCGGCTGGCAGCTGATGGTGACGCAGCTGGCCCGCGACACCGGCGCACAGTTCGACATCATCAACTACAAGGGCACCGGCGCCATGGTCGGCGACCTGCTGGCCGGGCATATCGATATCGGGGCGGGGTCCCTGCTGGGGCTGGCGGGCGGCATTGCCAGCGGCGGGCTGCGGCCGCTGCTGGTGATCAATGGCGCGCGTTCGGCCAAGCTGCCCGGCATCCCGACCTGGGCGGAACAAGGCATCAAGGGCCCGGCCTTCGAGAACCTGACGGAGTGCAATATGCTGCTCGGCCCCGCCGGCCTGCCCGCGCCGATCGTCTCGCGGCTGGCCACGCTGGTGACGGATTCGGTGTCCCAGTCGGAACGGGTGCGCACGGTGCGCGATCAGCTGGGCAGCGAAGACGTGCCGTTGACGGGCGCCGCCCTGCAGAGCTTCATCAATCGGACCTGGCCCACCTTTCAGGCCATGACCCGTTCGATCGGGCTGACGGTGGAGTGAACTGCCGTAGTCGACTGGCGTGACGGAGACATGCAAGCGTGCTCCGTCACGCCGCACCGATCGTCAGAAGATATGCCGGATGCCGAGCGCGGCACCGATCTGGCGATCCTTCCCCGCACCGAGGTAGTAGCCGGTGCCCAGGCCGCCCACCGAGGTGTCGAAATTGAGCCCGGCGTTCTTCGAGAAGGCCGTGGTGAGGTAGAGGCTGGTTCGCTTCGACAGGAAGTACTTGGTCACGAACAGGACTTGCCACGGATTGCTGATGTTGCCCAGCCGGCTGCCGTTCACCGGATTGGTGACCTGCGTGACGTCGTCGTAGTAGTAGGCCAGCGTCGATTCGATGGCCGCATTGAACTTGTAGCTGCCGCCGATCCAGTAGTAGTTGTCGCGCAGCGTTTCCACGTCCGCTGCGTTGGTGGTGCGGCCCCAGCGGTAGCCTGCCACCAGCTTGACTTTGCCGGCGGCGTACATGGCCGCGGCGCTGGCGCGCTGGTTCTTGCCGGGAGCGCCCAGCGCCGTGGCGGCCGGGCGGACCTCGTCATAGCCGAGCGCCACGCCGAACGGGCCGGTCACATAGCTGGTCGCGGCGCCCCAGGCCGTTCCCGAGCGGAAGTTGCCGGGCACCTCGCCGGCGCTTCCGGTGGTGGCCGTATCCGCGCCGGTAGACCAGTGCGTGACCGCGGTCAGCGGCCCGAACTTGCCCGTGTACTTGAGCATGTTGTCTTCGCGGTAGAAGCGGCCGAGGAATGCCACCACCGGCTCATACTGCGGCTGGTAGGCAGCGGCCTGGAAGTTGGCGAAGACATCGAACAAGGATGTGTACTGCCGCCCGAAGGTGACCTTGCCGTAGGCGCCGTCCAGGCCGACGTAGGCCTGGCGGCCGAACATGCGGCCGGCATTGGCGATCTTGCCGTCATCGGCAGCGAAGCCGCTTTCCAGCACGAACACGGCGTCAAGCCCGCCGCCGAGCGGCTCCACCCCGCGCAGGCCCCAGCGCGAGCCGCCGGCGCCGCCCGACAGCATCGCAAAGCGATGGGTGGGCGCACCGGGCGGGACGGTGGCGCCGGTGGAGGACATGTTGTTGACGTACTCGATGTTCACGTCCACCACGCCATAGAGCGTGACTGACGACTGCGCGCAGGCGGTGCCGGTGGCCATGACCCCCGCAACGGCGAGCGCGCAGGGGTGCGCCTTGATGCGATCAACTACCTTCACTGTGTCTCCTCTTTTTTGTTCTGACTGATGAGGGCCATGCTGGCTGGCATACGCCGGCCAACTGGCCGGGTTGCCTTACTCCGCCTTCACACCGGACGTCTCGATCAGGTGCCTGACTACGGGTTCGGTCTTTTCGAATTCCTGCCGGAACTGTGCGGAGGTGCCGCCGACCGGCTCTGCCGAAGAAAGCTGGAGACGTTTCGTCATCGGCGCCGAGTAGGCCGCTGCGCGCGCCTCCTGCTCCAGCCGGCCGACCACGGCTGCCGGCGTACCGGAGCGGACCAGCAGCCCGATCCACCCGGCGGGGCGGTAGGCGGGATCGTCCAGTCCGGCCTCGGCCATGGTGGGAACATCGGGCATGGCTTGCGCGCGGCGGTCTCCGAACACGGCCAGCGGACGTATTCGCCCGCTCTCGATCTGCGGCTTGAGCGTGCCGAGCGAGATCACGCCCCAGGCGATATTGCCGGCGAGCACGTCCTGGGCCACCTGCGCCTCACCCTTGTAGGCAACGTGGACCATGTCAAGCCCGCGCGTCTTGTTGAGCTGGATGCCGACCAGGTGCCCGAAGGTGCCGACACCATAGGAGCCGTAGCTGACCTTGCCTTTGTTCTGCGCCGCCCACGCCAGGAACTCCTTCATGTTCCTGGCCGGCACGTCCCGGCTGACGGCCAGCACGACCGGTCCGACCGCAACCTGCGACACGAAGGCCAGGTCGCGGCGCACGTCATAGGGCACCTTCGGCAACAGGTACGGGGTGTTGATGATCGGCGCGGCATGGGTCACCAGCACGGTGTAGCCATCGGGGGCGGCGCGGGTGACGGCCTGCACGGCCAGGATCCCGGCTGCGCCGGGCTTGTTGTCGACGACGATGGGCTGGCCCAGGCGCTTGCCCATCTCTTCGGCAAGGGTGCGGGACAGGNGGGGGCCGGGCTGCCCGGCGCGCCGCCCGGCGGTGCCGGGACGACGAAGGTAATGGGCCGCGCCGGGTATGCCTGGGCGAAACACGAGGCATGGACGGCGAGTGCGGCGACGGCAATCAGGCTTCGGGTAAGCATGAATATGGCCTCTACTGTTATGGGGCAGTGCGCCCGGCCGGCGGGCCGGGCAGCCTGATTATTGCGGCGCGCCGGACACGGCGATGATCTGGCCGGTGATGTAGTTCGACTCGGGCGAGCAGAACAGGTAGACCCCGCCGGCGGCTTCGGCGGTGGTGCCGCCGCGGCCGAGCGGATTGCGCTGGGCCACGGTCTTGAGCCGCTCCGGGTTCAGGCCGACGCGGATATCGCGGCCTTCGATGTTGATGGTCGCGCCCGCATCCGCGTCGGCGGCCGTCATGCGGGTATGGATCAGGCCGAATGCGACGCAGTTGACATTGACATTGAAGCGGCCCCACTCGCGGCTGAGCGCGCGCGTCATGCCGATCACGCCGGCTTTCGCGGACGAGTAGTTCACCTGGCCGGCATTGCCGTTCAGCCCCGAGGTGGACGAGATATTGACGATCTTGCGATACACCTCGCGCCCGGCCTCGACATCCGCCTGGTGCAGCGCCTTGATATGCGGGTGGGCGGCGCGCAGGATGCGGAACGGCGCGGTCATGTGGCAATCGACGATGGCGTGCCACTGCTCGTCGGTCATCTTGTGGATGACATCGTCCCAGGTGTAGCCGGCGTTGTTGACGATGATGTCGATGCCCTCGAAGGTGCGCATCGCGGTGCCGATGAAGCGCTCGGCGAAGTCGGGCGCGGTCACGTTGCCGACGCAGGCGACGGCCTCGGTCCCTTCCTTTCTCAGCAGTTCCACGGTCTCATGCGCCGGTTCGGCATCGAGGTCGTTGATGACCAGCCGTGCGCCCTCGCTGGCGAGTTTCATTGCAATGGCCTGGCCGATGCCGCGGCCCGAGCCGGTTACCAGGGCAACCTTGCCGTCAAGCTTTCCCATGTCTTCCTCCGTGGATGTAATTGGATTTAAAACGCGACCACGGCGTCGCCAAGGACCCGGGTTTCGCCGTACTGGTTTGCGCTGAGGACTTCCAGCGCGATGCGCTGCTCGCCGTCCTGCTCATACTTGCGGACCACCCGGCCGCTGCAGGTGATCTGGTGCCCGAGATGCGTGATGCCGGCAAAGCGCACGCCGAACTGGCGCAACTGCCGCTGGTCGACCCACTGGGTCAGCAGGCGGCCCAGCCAGGCCATCGACAGCATGCCGTGCGCGAACACATCGGGCATGCCCGCGCGGCGCGCGTAGTCCAGGTCGATATGGATCGCGTTGTGATCGCCGGAGGCGCCGGCGAACAGGGCGAGCGTGGTGCGGTTGACCGGTGCCAGCGTCAGGGGCGGCAGGGTCTGGCCAACCTCGATGTCGTTGAAGTTCAGTGGGTGCATGCTTGTTCCTCTTGCTCAGTTGCGATGCACCAGCACGCCGCGCAGGTCCGCGACGTGCTCGCCACGCTGGTTGGTCACGCGCGTCTCGCGCACCACGAAATCCAGCGCGCCGTTCTTGCGCGCATAGATATCGGTGATGCGGCTTTCAAAGCGCAGCACGTCGCCGGCATAGGCCATGCGGTGGTAGGTGAAGGATTGCTCGCCGTGCAGCACCCGCGCCGGCTGGATCCCGATCTCGGCACGCCAGCTCCGCGCCGGTTGCTGGATCTCGAGCGAGAACAGGAAGGTGGGCGGCAGCGGGATGCCGGGGTGGCCGGCGGCAAGCGCCGCGGCTTCGTCGAAGTAGACGGGGTTGCTTTCGCCTGTCGCCTTGGCGAAGAAGCGCAGCTGCCCCGCCTCCGCCGTGGCCTGGAACGCGGGAAGCGTCATGCCGATATGTTTCTTGTCGATCATGTCTGTGTCCGGTGTCTGGAGATGCCGTCAGGCTCAGGCCGCCTGGTAGATGGTCACCACGCACGCGCCGCCCAGGCCGACGTTGTGCGCCAGCGCGACCCTGGCGCCGTCGACCTGGCGCTGCGCCGCGGTGCCGCGCAACTGCTGGGTCAGCTCGTAGCACTGGGCCAGGCCGGTCGCGCCAAGCGGATGTCCTTTGGACAGCAGGCCGCCCGAAGGGTTGACCACCCACTTGCCGCCATAGGTGTTGTCGCCGTCGTTGACCAGCTTCTCCGCGCCGCCTTCGTCGCACAGGCCCAGGCCCTCGTAGCTCAACAGCTCGTTCTGCGCGAAGCAGTCATGCAGCTCGATCACATCCACGTCGGCGGGGCCTACGCCCGCCTGCTCATAGGCCTGGGCCGCCGCCGCGCGGGTCATGTCGAAGCCCACCACGCGGATCATGTCCCGGGTCTCAAAGCTGCTCGGCGTGTCGGTGGTGACGGACTGACCGGCAATCAGCACGTCGGTGCGCAGCCCGTGCTTGCGCGCGAAGCGCTCGGACACCACGATCGCCGCGGCGGCGCCACAGGTGGGCGGGCAGGCCATCAGGCGGGTCATCACGCCATCCCAGAGCATCGGCGCGGCCATCACATCCTCGGTGGTGAGCACGTTGCGGAACACGGCCAGCGGGTTGTTGGCGGCGTGGCGGCTCGCCTTGGCACGGATGCTGGCGAAGGTCTCGAGCCGGGTGCCGTACTTCTGCATATGGGCCTGGCCGGCGCCGGCAAACTGGCGGATGGCGCCGGGCAGGTCGGGGCGGCCGATCAGCTCGTTGGAAAGCTTGCCGGCGCGCTCGGTAGCGCGGGGGCGGTCGGTCCACACCGACTTCAGCGCGCCCGCGCCCATCTCTTCAAAGCCCACCGCCAGCGCGCAGTCGACAGCGCCGCTCTGCACGGCCTGGCGCGCGAGGAAGAGCGCCGACGAGCCGGTGGCGCAGTTGTTGTTGACGTTCATGACCGGGATCCCGGTCATGCCGACGTGATACAGGGCCTTCTGGCCGCAGGTGGAATCGCCGTACACGTAGCCGGCATAGGCCTGCTGCACCTCGGCGTAGTCCAGGCCGGCATCGGCCAGCGCCTGCCCGACCGCCTGGGCGCCCATCACGTCGTAATGCTCGCTGGTGCCTGGCTTGCGGAACGGGATCATGCCGACGCCGGCAATGAAGACGCGACTTGTCATGTCAGTTTTCCTTCTTGAGATAGAGATGAAGTTCGGGTTTCGACGGCCGCCGGCATATGAGCGCCCGGCGCGCCAGGCCGCATCAGAGCTTGCGTGAGATCAGGTCGCGCATCACTTCGCTGGTGCCGCCGTAGATCCGCGACACGCGCGAGTCCGCAAACGCGCGGGCCACCGGGTACTCCAGCATGTAGCCGTAGCCGCCGTGCAACTGCACCATCTCGTCGAGCGCCTTGCCCAGCGTCTCGGTGGCGAAGAGCTTGGCGATGGCGGCCTCTTCCAGCGTGAGGCGGCGGCGCATGTGCTCGCCGAGGTAGTAGTCGATCATCAGCCGCACCGCGATCGCCTGCGCCTTGATGTCGGCCAGCTTGAACTTGGTGTTCTGGAAGTCCCACACGGTCTGGTTGAAGGCCTTGCGCTCCTTCACGTACTTCAGCGTGTGCTCCAGGCAGACTTCCAGCTTGGCGGCGGCCGTGACCGCGATGGCAAATCGCTCCTGCGGCAGCTCGCCCATCAGGTAGGAAAAGCCCATGCCTTCCTCGCCGAGACGGTTGGCCACCGGCACGCGCACGTCGTCAAAGAACAGTTCCGAGGTGTCCTGTGCCGCGCACCCGACCTTGTCCAGGTTGCGCCCGCGGCGGAAGCCCGGGCGGTCGCCTTCCACCACGATCAGGCTCACGCCCTTGGCGCCGGCGCCGGGGTCGGTCTTGCAGACCACGATGATCAGGTCGGCGTTGAGGCCGTTGCTGATGAAGGTCTTGCTGCCGTTGATGACGTATTCGTCGCCTTCGCGCATGGCCGTGGTGCGGATGGCCTTGAGATCGCTGCCGGTGCCGGGCTCGGTCATGGCAATCGCCAAGATGTACTCGCCGGAACAGACCTTGGGCAGCCAGCGCTGCTTCTGCTCTTCATTGCCGATCCGGTTGATGTACGGCGCGATGATGTCCGAGTGGACCCGGAAGCCCGGGCCGCTGACGCCGGTGCGCGCGAACTCCTCGGCAAAGACGGCGGCATGGCCGAAGTCGCCGCCGCCGCCGCCGTAGCGGGTCGGCAGGGTGACGCAGAGCAGGCCTTCGCGGCCGGCCTTGAGCCAGGTCTCGCGGTCGACCTTGCCGGCCTTGTCCCATTCGGCCTGCTTGTGTACGCATTCACGCTCCAGGAAGCGGCGTACCGTGGTGCGGTACATCTCGTGATCGTCGCGAAAGATGCTGCGGGTGATTTGCATGGAAGGCTCCGGATAGGATGGGGTCTGTTCCTGTGTGGCGTCGGCAGCGGGCAGGCGCTGCATGCTGTCAAAGGTAGCCATCCGGTGCGCGCGTCGAGCCACCCGCGGCGGGTGGCGCCGACCCGATGGCAGGCCAGGCGTGGGGGGCGCTACCCGAGACGGGTGGCGTCTGCGCCCACCGGTGGCTGCTTTACTTCAGTCAAACGACACCGGTACCCGAAGCGCAGCAGGCGCCGACCAGGACAATGCCGATAACAAGCAGACCAGGAGGTAGACAATGCAGTCAGGTTTCCCGATGAACGCCGGCGTGGTCGAACGGCCGCAGAGCCCGCTCAGGCTCGACCGGCAATATGCCCGCAACGGCGTGCCGGAGTGCCTGCACGTGCCGCAGACGACGCTGTTCGACAACCTCGAGATGTCGGCGCGGCGCTTTCCCGACAAGACGGCCATTTATTTCTACAACGCAGCGCTCAGCTATGCCGCGCTGCTGCAGGACGTGGAGCGCATGGCGGGCTACCTGCAGCGCAGCTGCGGCGTGCAGCGCGGCGACCGCGTGCTGCTGTTCAGCCAGAACTGCCCGCAGTTCATTGCCGCCTACTTCGCCATCCTGCGCGCCGATGCCGTGGTGGTGCCGGTCAATGCCATGCTGCGGTGCGAGGAAGTGCGGCATATCGCGACGGACAGCGGCGCGGTGGCGGCCTTCTGTGCGCATGAACTGGTTGGGGAAATCGCGCCGCTGGTCGGCAAGACCACGCTCAGGCATCTGGTCGTGCACGCCTACGGCGATGCGCTGCCGGACGATGCCGGCGGCTTCAGCATTCCCGACGCCGTGCGCGAACGGTTGCCGGCCGCCGATGCGGTGCACGGCACGCGCTGGCATGACGCGCTGGCGCAGGGGCATGCGCCAGACGCGCCGCTGGCGCAGCCGGACGACTTGTGCCTGCTGCCCTACACCTCCGGCACGACCGGGGCGCCAAAGGCATGCATGCACACCCACCGGACGGTCATGGCTTCGGTGGCGGGTTCGCGGTTGTGGCGGCATGTCAACGCAGAATCGACCTTCCTCGCTTCCGCGCCGTTCTTTCACCTGCTCGGTTTGCAGGGGGGCGTCAACGGCGTGTTCTACGCCGGCGGCACGGTCGTCATCCTACCCCGCTGGGACAAGGCGACCGCCGCGCAGCTGATCGAACGCTACCGTGTGACATTCTTTGGCGGGCCGCCGCCCATGATGGTCGACTTCTTCTCGCAGCCGGACCTGGCGCAGCGCGACCTGAGCAGCCTGGTCCTGGTGGCCGGCGGCGGCGCGGCCATGCCGGAGGGCACGGCCCGGCTGATGCGCGAGCAGTACGGCCTGGAGTACGCGGAGGGCTATGGCCTGACCGAGACCGCGGCGTTCCTGCTGGCCAACCCGCTGCACCGGCTCAAGCCCGGCTGCCTGGGCGTGCGCACCTTTGGCGTGGACGCCCGCATTGTCGATCCCGCCACGCTGCAGGAGCTGCCGCAGGGCGAGACCGGCGAGATCGTCGCCCATGGCGCGCAGATCATGCTGGGCTACTGGAACAAGCCGCGCGCCAACGAAGAGAGCTTCGTGGTGATCGACGGCAAGCGCTTCTTCCGCACCGGCGACCTGGCCTATGTCGACGAGGACGGGTACTTCGTCATGCGAGACCGGCTCAAACGCATGATCAACGCCTCCGGCTACAAGGTCTGGCCCGCCGAGGTCGAAGCCATGCTGCACGGCCACCCGGCCATCCGCGAAGCCTGCGTGATCGCCAGCCGCGACGAGCGCCGGGGCGAAACCGTCAAGGCCGTGGTGGTGCTGATGCCGGCCATGCGCGACACCACCGAAGCCGACATCCTGGCCTGGTGCCGCGAACGGATGGCCACCTACAAGGCGCCGCGCATCGTCGAGATCGTCGACGCGCTGCCGCGCACGGCGACCGGGAAGATCGCCTGGCGCGAGCTGCAGGAGCTGGAGCTGCAGAAGTAGCGCGGCCCTGCATCACCGTGCCTGCGCGATACGCATTCATACGGCAGCCGGTCGCCACGACCCGCCTGCCGGCAATTCATCAATCCATGAGGGAGACATCAAGGTGACCAGCAAGACTATGGAAGGGAAGGTCGTCGTCGTGACGGGCGCAGGCCGCGGCATCGGCCGCGCGATTGCCATGCTGATGGCGGCGCACGGCGCCAGGGTGGTGGTCAATGACGCCGGGGTGTCGGTCAATGGCGAAGCCGGTGCGGAGAACCCCGCCGACGAGGTGGTCGGCCTGATCCGCGAGGCCGGCGGCGAAGCCGTGGCCAACGGCGACAGCGTGGCGCAATCGGACAGTGCCCGGCGCATCGTGGAGGCGGCGGTGGACACCTTCGGCCGCATCGACTGCGTCATCAACAACGCCGGCATCCTGCGCGACCGCATCTTCCACCAGATGACCGACGACGACTGGGAGTCGGTGCTCAAGGTGCACCTGTTCGGCAGCTTCTATATGAGTCGCGCCGCGGCCGACCATTTCAAGGAGCAGAAGGACGGCAGCTTCGTGCATATGACGTCCACCTCCGGGCTGGTGGGCAACTTCGGCCAGGCCAACTATGCCGCGGCCAAGATGGGCATCCTGGGTTTGTCCAAGTCCATCGCGCTCGACATGGCCCGCTACAACGTGCGCTCGAACTGCATCTCGCCGTTCGCCTGGAGCCGCATGGTCGGCAGCATCCCCAATACCGGCGACCAGGAGAAGCGGCTGGAGAAGGCGCAGAAGCTGTCGCCGGAAACCATCGCCCCGGTGGCGGTGTTCCTGGCCAGCGACGCGGCACGCGACGTGACCGGGCAGATCTTCGCGGTGCGCCGCAATGAAGTGTTCCTGATCAACCATCCCCGGCCGGTGCGCTCCATGCACCGCGGCGAGGGCTGGACGCCGGAGACGCTGGCCGACCACATGCTGCCCGCGCTGAAGGCCTCGTTTGCGCCGCTGGACCGCTCGTCCGACGTTTTCTCCTGGGACCCGGTCTGACCATCGGAAGCCGACATGACGAATACTGAACTGCAAGAAGAGGCGCTGGTCGTTGCCGACTCGCTGATCCGCTTTATCGATCGCGAGGTGCTGCCGCTCGAACGCGAGCACAAGGCGCTGCTGGCCAGCGAACGCACCATCTATGGTGACGACGGCCGCTTCACCGCGCCCGTGGTGGCGCTGCGCCGGCAGGTGCGCATGCGCTCGGCGGAACTGGGCTTCTACAACCTGTTCGCGCCGGAGGAACTCGGCGGCGGCGGCCTTGGCGCCCAGGCCGCGCTGGCGATCCAGGAGGCGGTGAACGCCCGGTACGGGCCGGCACGCACCCTGATCCAGAACGTGATCCTGCCGTCCTCGTTCACCAACGGGCTGTCGCCGGTGCTGCGCCATCTCGATCCCGCGGTGCTGGAGTTGTATCGCGACGGCCTGGCGCGGGGCGAGCAGACCATGTGCTTCGGGCTGAGCGAACCGGACGCCGGCTCGGACGTCTTCGCCATGAAGACGCGCGCCGTGCGGGACGGCGACCACTGGGAGGTGACCGGGACCAAGCAATGGATCACCAATGCACCCTATGCCGACCTGGCCATGGTCTTCGCGGTCACCGACGAGGCCCTGGCGCGCGAGCGCAAGGGCGGCATCTCCGGCTTCCTGGTGCCGACCAGCACGCCGGGCTTCAGCGTGCCCAGCGTGATCCCGACCATGGGGCACCTGGGCGCGGAGATTGGCATCGTCACGCTGGACAAGGTGCGCGTGCCCGACAGCCATCGCCTGGGCGAAGTGGGCAAGGGCCTGGCCGTGGCGCTGGGCGGCGTCAGCGTGGGCCGCCTGTCGATGGCCGGCACCTGCGTCGGGCTGGCGCGCTGGGCGCTGGACCAGGCGCTGGAGT
The DNA here is from genome assembly GCF_000611125.1 of Cupriavidus sp. SK-4. Taxonomy (NCBI): domain Bacteria; kingdom Pseudomonadati; phylum Pseudomonadota; class Betaproteobacteria; order Burkholderiales; family Burkholderiaceae; genus Cupriavidus; species Cupriavidus sp. SK-4. The sequence goes on along the minus strand of NZ_JFJW01000097.1, from coordinate 9,529 downwards.
ATGCCAAGGTGCGCAAGACCTTCGGGCGCCCGATCGCGGACCACCAGGCGATCCAGTTCATGTTGGCGGAGTCTGCCATGGACATCTATGCCGCCAAATGCATGGCCCAGAACTGCGCGGCCCGTGTCGACGCCGGCGAGCCTGCCACCAAGGAGGTCTCGATGACCAAGGCATTCGCCACCGAGATGCTCAATCGCGTGATGGACCGCTGCATCCAGATCCACGGCGCGATGGGGCTGACCAATGAGCTGCGGCTGGAGGCAGGCTTCCGGCTGGCGCGGACCATGCGCATCCCGGATGGCACGGCGGAGATCCAGCGCCGCACCGTGGCTGGGCGGCTGCTCGCTGGCGATACCGCGATCTGAGGGGGCGCCGTGGACCACATGGGAGGAACCGCTGAATGAGCATCAAGCGACGTGCCTGCATCGCAGGCGCATTCGAACACCCGACCCGCAAGGCGCCGGACAAGACCGTGGCGCAGCTGCACGCGGAATGCGCGAGGGGCGCACTGGCGGATGCCGGCCTGACCTTGCAGGACGTGGACGGCTATTTCTGCGCGGGCGACGCGCCGGGGCTGGGCGTGCTCAATATGGTCGACTATCTCGGCCTGCGCGTGCGGCATGTCGATTCCAGTGAGACTGGCGGGTCTTCCTATCTGATCCACGTTGCGCATGCGGCGCAGGCGATCGCGACAGGCAAGTGCAATGTCGCCCTGATCACGCTCGCGGGCCGGCCAAGGAGCGAAGGATCGAGCGGGCTGGTCCCGCGCACCGCCAGCACGGCCACGCCGGACGTCGCCTTCGAAAGGCCATACGGCCCGCTGACCGTCAACATGTACGCGCTGGCCGCGGCGCGGCATATGTACGAGTTCGGCACCACCAGCGAGCAGCTGGCCTGGATCAAGGTCGCCGCCGCCGCGCATGCCCAGCACAACGTCAATGCCATGCTGCGCGAGCCGGTGACCGTCAGCGATGTGCTGGCGTCGCCCATGGTGTCCGACCCGCTGCACCGCCTCGACTGCTGCGTGGTCAGCGATGGCGGCGGGGCCCTGCTGGTGGTGCGCCCGGAGATCGCCCGCTCGCTCGGGCGCCCGGTCGTCAACATCCTGGGCGCTGGCGAGACCGTCAAGGGCCAGACCAACGGGCAGGTGGACCTGAGCTATTCGGGCGCTGCGGTGTCCGGGCCGCTGGCCTTTGCCGAGGCAGGCGTGACGCCCGCCGACATCCAGTACGCGTCCATCTACGACAGCTTCACGATCACCGTGCTGATGCAGCTGGAGGACCTGGGCTTCTGCAAGAAGGGCGAAGGCGGGCGCTTCGTTGCCGACGGCAACCTGATCTCCGGCGTCGGCAAGCTGCCTTTCAACACCGATGGGGGCGGGCTCTGCAACAACCACCCGGCCAACCGGGGCGGCATCACCAAGGTCATCGAGGCGGTCAGGCAGTTGCGCGGCGAAGCGCATCCGGAAGTGCAGGTGCCGGACTGCCGCCTGGCACTGGCGCAGGGAACCGGCGGGCTGCTGGGATCGCGGCATGGCAGCGCGACGCTGATCCTGGAACGGGAGGGTTAAGGCATGACCACGATCTATCAGGACCGCCCGCTTGGGGCGCCCGTCATCGATGCCGCCAACGAGCCCTTCTGGCGCGCGGCGGCGCAAGGCCGCCTGCTGATCGGGCATTGCCCGGCCTGCGGCAAGCACCACTGGTATCCCCGTCCGCTTTGCCCCTATTGCCTGAGCGATACCGAATGGCAGCAGGCCAGTGGCCACGGGACGGTCTACAGCATCAGCGTGATGCGCAAGGCCGGGCCCATCGCCTATGCCATTGCCTATGTCCGGCTGGAGGAGGGGGTGACGATGCTGACCAATATCGTCGATGCCGACCTCGATGCGGTGCGCATCGGCGACCGGGTCAGGGTTTGCTTCAAGCCCGCCGAAGACGGCCACATGGTTCCCATGTTCACGCCGGCCTGACGGCAACGCCCGAGGCGAGCGCCTCGGGCACGGCTACGGCTGCGGTGCCCCGGCCGGCGAGCCGAGGTCCAGCTCCAGGTTGCGCGCGCGCGCCACGGCTTCATCGCGCGTGGTGACGCCCAGCTTGCCGTAGATCTTTTTCAGGTGCCATTTCACCGTCTCGGGCGACAGGCCGAGCGCGCGCGCGATCTTCTTGTTCGGCATGGTCTGCGTCAGCAGCCGCAGCACGTCGGCTTCGCGCTCGCTCAGGTCCAGCGCCGGCAGGCGCAGCGGGCCCTGGCCGTCGCCGGCAGCTGCCAGCACGGCTGAGCTGGCCTGCTGCGCGGCCTGCAGGCGCGCCACATAGAAGCTGAGCACCGGGTCTTGCTGCTGCGGCGGCATGTCCTGCAGGAGCCTGGCGATCAGCGGCATGGCGGCCTGGTCGGCATCGAGCAGGCTGCGCACCAGGCCGAGCCGATGGCCCAGGCGCAGCGCGGCCAGGGCTTCTTCGCGAGCGGAGTCCGGGCGCTCGCGGCGGCTCTCGACCAGGGCGTTCTGCAAGCGCAGCTGCGCCACCTGCCGCTGCCAGCCGCGGGCCTCGCAGCGGGCAATCAGGGATGTGAGCCGGATATGCGCGCCGTGGAAGTCCTCATGCGCGATGCTGCGGCGGATATGGGCCTGCTGCGTGACGGCGCGGATCTCGTCCAGCGCACTGGGGCCGGGCTGGTCGTAGCGCGCATCGATGGCATCGAGCCGGGCCAGGCAGGCGTCGGCCGCATCCAGCTCGCCGCCTGACAGATGGCGCGAGACCCGCGCGGCCAGCGCATGCGCGAGCAGCCGGTCCAGGCCCAGCTGGGTTGCATAGTCTTCGAGGCGATCGAGGTAGGCGAACGCGTCCAGCGGGTGGCCGCAGACCCAGTGCGCGGCCGACAAGGTCGCCAGAACCTTCAGCACGGAGTCGGGGATCGACACGCGTTCGAGCACATCGACCCGCTCTTCGAGCAGCCGGATCGCGCCCGCGGCGTCGTTGTGCTCATACAGCACGTCGGCGAGCAGTGCAGCCGAGAAGTAGGCGGCCTCCGAGCACAGCTTGCTTTGCTGTTCGGCCTCGCGCAGCACGTCGCGGCTGATGCGCTCGACCTGCAGCATCTGGCCTTCCAGCGCGTAGCTGAAGCCCATCAGGCTGCGCCCGCTCAGGCTGCCGGCGGTGGAGCCGGTAAGCGGGGTGCCGTCGAGCAGCAGGGGCGGCTGGTCGCACTGGAAGCTGCGCGCGCGCTCGTATTCGCCCCGATGCATATAGAGCCAGGACAGCAGCGCACGGCGCGTGCCGGTGACGATGGCATCGTCATGCGAGGACGCCTGCAGCAGCTCCGGCAGGATCGACATGGCCGCATCCGTGTCGTCCCGTTGCAAGGCCATCACGCCGCGCAGCACGGTCAGCGTGACGCGCGACTCGGCGTCGTCGGACGTGATATCGGCCTGCAGGCGATCCATCGCGGCCGCGGCCGCATCGAACTCGCGGGCGTAGAGCTGCATGCGCAGCTTCCAGAGCCGCAGGCCGATGCGCGCCTGGATCTGCTCGGGCGGCAACAGCCGCACCAGCTGCACCACCCGGCGCAGCTCGCCCCGGCTGAACAGGTTCCGGGCGCTTTGCAGCACCAGGTCGGCAGCCGCCTCGGCTTTGCCGCCAAGCACGGCGTGGCGCACGGCCTCTTCGATATGGCCATGCGCGCGGAACCAGTGCCAGGCGGCTACGTGGACCTGTCGCTGCTGGATCTCGCTCCAGGCATGGAAGCGTTCGAGCAGGGTCTCGCGCAGCAAGGGATGGAGCCGGTACCACGAACCGGGTTCGGCGCCCTCGACCGGCACGATGAAGAGGTTGTCGCATTCCAGGCGCGCCAGCAGCGCCGCTACCTCGGCCAGCGGCTGCGGTGGCTCGGTCAGCGCTGCGCACAGCGCGGTGCAGAAGCGGTCGCTGCTCGCCACGCGGATCAGCAGCGCGGTTTCGCCCGGTGACAGGCGCGACAGCACCTCGCGCTCGAAGTATTGCGTGAACGCCCCGGCGTTCTGCACATGCGCGCGCACCATGCTGTCAGCCAGCGAGGCCCCGCCGGTGGCTTGCTTCCTGCGCTTCCAGTGCGCGGCGAAGAGGTGCAGGCCCGCCACCCAGCCATCGGTCAGTTCATGCAGGGTGCGGGCATCGCGCGGGCTGATGTGGTCGAGCTGGGCGTTCAGGAACTGCTCGGACTCCGTTAGCGTGAAGCGCAGGTCGCGCTGGTCCAGTTCCAGCACCAGTCCCTGGTCGCGCAGGCGGGCCAGCGACAGCGGCACCGCGGCACGGGACAGCAGCACGAGGTGGAAATTGGGCGGGGCGTAGTCCAGCAGCCATTGCAAGGCTTCGTGGGTACGGGCGCTGGTCAGGTGGTGGAAGTCGTCCAGCACCAGCGTCACATCGCGCTGATGGGCGGCAATGCCATGCAGCAGCGAAATCACGGCGCACTCCACGGCCTCGGTATTGGTGGCCCGCCCCGCCAGCAGGGCCGCTTCGCGCGTGATGGCGGGATCGGTCTGTTCCAGGCTGGCCAGCAGGCTGTCAAGCCAGCGCCCCGGCTCGTTGTCGTCCTCGGTGAGGGTCAGCCAGGCAACGTCGAAATTCAGTCCCAGCAGCGCCTGCCGCCAGGCCACCAGCGTGGTGCTCTTGCCGCAGCCGGCGGGGCCCTGCAATACCAGGCAACGCTTGTGCCGTGATTCGAACAGTTGGGTCAGCAGCCGTTCACGCGCGAGCACGCGGGCCGGGCCGCGAGGAGGAAGAAACTTGTCGACTGCATCCGGGTCCGGCGCAGTGCTGTGGTGTAGACCTTGCAGCATATTGGACACATACCTTGTAGCCGGGATCGGGTAGGTCCGGATCGGTGGCGCGGTGTTCCGAAGTGAGCCTTGATTGTACGGGAAACCTCTTCTCTGTAGCGACTGAAGGGGCGCCAAGCGCCCCTTCAGACGTGCACAAGGAGAGCCGGCAGTGGCTACGCCTTGATGGCCTCGCTCGCAGCCTCGTCGATCAAGGCCGCGACTTCTGCTGCCTGCGACGCCAGCGAAGCATGGCTTGCCGCCAGGGTCATGACTTTCCTGGCATTGAGCCGGGCCGCCATCTTCTGCTGGTTCTCCGGCGCGATCATTCTGTCTTCGCTGGAGACCTGGTACCAGGACGGCTTCTTCTTCCACGCCGGCGCGGTGATGGTATCGCCAAAGGTGCTGGCAAGCGGCGCCTTCTGCGTCACCGCCATCACCAGGGCTTCGTCGGGCGACAGGTCCTGGCAGAAGCTCTCATGGAACTTGTCGGGGTTGAGCCACAGGTAGCCATCGCTGTCGGGCACCAGGTTCGCCGCTGCGGCGGGAAGATGCTGCTGCGTGATTGCGCCGGGGCTCTCTCCCGCGTCGGGAGCAAAGGCCGCGATATAGACAAGCCCGACCACATTCGGCTGGTCACCCACCTGGGTAATCACGGCGCCGCCGTACGAATGCCCCACCAGCAGGACCGGGCCTGCCTGCTGGGCAATCATCTTGCGGGTGCGCTCGGCATCGTCAGCCAGCGAGGTCAACGGGAGCTCCACGGCGCGCAGGGACGTATAGCCCTTGCGCGCCAGCTCAATGATGACGTTGCGCCAATGCGCGGCGCCGCCCCAGAACCCGTGCACCAACACAATCGTGGGCTTGTTGCTCATGACCTGGACTCCTGTTCGTGGATGAATACGGCTCGCCGATCATGGCGGCATGCCGTGGGTCTTCGGCGGAGCGGCCCGGCTTGAACCGATGCCACGAAGGCTCGGCCTGGCGCCCCATACGACTATAGGAACAAGGGCGCAATGGGGCGAGCCATGATCGCGGGCCCTGGGGTATGCGGAATTTGCCGCGCTGGCATCGGGGCTGCGCGCCTGCGCCGAAGCGGCGCAGGCGCATCGGCAAGCTCAGCCCGCGGCGTTCTCTTGCGCCGCGTCATATTGCCCCAGGCAGGCCATGGCATTCAGCCGTGAGCGCTGCAGCAGCGCCCGTTGTGCTTGCGCCGCGTTGGCGGCGTCGCCGCGCCAGGCCAGCAGGGGCGGCTCCTGCAAGGCGCGCCCGTAGGAGAAGGACAATCGCCAGGGCAGCGGAGCAAGCAGATTCATGGCGTCCAGATTGACGGTGGCCTCGGTGGGCGTCTGGCCGCCGGACAGGAAGAAGATGCCCGGCACCGCCGCCGGCACCGTGCGCTTGAGCACCTGGACGGTCTGCATGGCGACCTCGGCCGGCGCCGCGTGCCCGGCGTCCTTGCCGGGCAGCACCATGCTCGGCTTCAGCAGCATGTGTTCCAGCACCACCGCATGCCGTTGCAAGGCATGAAAGACTGCATGCAGCACGGCCTCGGTGACCTCGGCGCAACGCTCCATGGTGTGCGCGCCGTCCATCAGCACCTCGGGCTCGACGATGGGCACCACGCCCGCTTCCTGGCAGATCGCGGCATAGCGCGCCAGCGCCTCTGCATTAGCCTGGACGGCAGCCCAGCCCGGCAGTTTGTCCGACACGTTGTAGACCGCACGCCACTTGGCAAAGCGCGCGCCCTGCTGGCGATAACCGGCAAGCCGCTTGGCCAGCCCGTCGAGACCCTCGGTGACCTCGTCCCCGGGTGCCAGGGCCAGCGCGATCTTGCCCTTGTCCACCTTGATACCGGGCACGATGCCCTGGCGCGCCGCCAGTTCCGGCAGCGGCGTGCCATCGTCGGCGCGCTGGCTCAGGGTTTCCTCGTACAGGATCACGCCGCTGATGAACTCGCCAAGACCTGGGGTCGACAAGAGCAGGTTGCGCCACGCGCGGCGGTTTTCCTCGCTCGACTCCACCCCGATGCGTTCGAACCGCTTGGCGATGGTCGGACCGCTCTCGTCGGCTGCCAGCAGCCCTCTGCCCGCTTGTGCCAGGGCGTCCACGGTGGCTTGCAGTTCGCTTTTTCTGTCCATGATGAGGCTCCGTGCAGGTGACATAGGAACAAGCATTGGCGCGAAAATGCCGTCGCGCAAGCCACGCGGGGCGCGTAGCGCCTGCCTAAGGTGGCCGCCCGAACGCTTCGCGCAGTTTGCCCTTGGCCTTTTCCAGCGTGGCGCGACGCGCCCTGGGCAGATGACGGCCGGCGCGATTGATGTAGAAATTGAGCATCGACATCGCCGACTGGAACGCCGTGCCCTTGCGGCGCCGGCTGCTCACGGCGGAACGCTTGAGCGAGGCGGCAATTTCCTCGGGGTTGTCCGAGGCGAAGATGTGCGGTTCGAGATCCAGCGCGTCGCTGTGCTCTGTGACCTGCTGCGACCAGCGCCGCCCCTTGCCGGCGCCAGCTTTGGCGAGGCCCTTTGCCGGCCGGCGGGTGGATTTCGCGGCAGCCATTTCCGATCCTCCCATAGCTTTATCGGGATCCGTCTAGCCTAGGCAACTTCTCGCCGTCCTGGGGGGATCGCGCGGGACCGGTGCGTGGTGGCAAGCCAGCCCGGGCGGTGTGGGATAATTGCGTCTTTGCCCAGGGCGCAGCTCAAGAGGTTGTTCGCACGGGCGCGCAAGGGCCCTTATTCCCGTGGCCCGCTTCCTTTCTGCGATATTTCTTCAGCAATAGAATGCCCACATACCGTTCCAAAACCTCCACCGCCGGCCGCAACATGGCGGGGGCGCGCTCGCTGTGGCGCGCCACCGGCATGAAAGACGAAGATTTTTCCAAGCCCATCGTTGCGGTGGTCAATTCCTTCACCCAGTTCGTGCCCGGGCACGTGCACCTGAAGGACCTGGGCCAGCTGGTCGCGCGCGAGATCGAGGCCGCGGGCGGCGTGGCCAAGGAGTTCAACACCATTGCGGTCGATGACGGTATCGCCATGGGCCACGACGGCATGCTGTATTCGCTGCCCAGCCGCGACATCATCGCGGACTCGGTGGAATACATGGTCAACGCGCACTGCGCCGACGCCATGGTGTGCATCTCCAACTGCGACAAGATCACCCCCGGCATGCTGATGGCCGCGATGCGGCTCAACATCCCGGTGATCTTCGTCTCCGGCGGCCCGATGGAAGCCGGCAAGACGCGCCTGGCCAACCCCGTCACCAAGGCCATGGAGTTCAAGAAGCTCGACCTGGTGGACGCCATGGTGATCGCCGCCGACAGCGCCTATTCCGACGCCGACGTGGCCGAGGTGGAGCGCTCCGCCTGCCCCACCTGCGGTTCGTGCTCGGGAATGTTCACCGCCAACTCCATGAACTGCCTGACCGAGGCGCTGGGCCTGTCGCTGCCCGGCAACGGCACGGTGGTGGCTACCCACGCGGACCGCGAGCAGCTGTTCAAGCGCGCCGGCAGCCGCATCGTGGAACTGGCGCGCCAGTACTATGAGCAGGAAGACGAGCGCATCCTGCCGCGCTCGGTAGGCTTCAAGGCGTTCGAGAACGCCATGACGCTGGACATCGCCATGGGCGGCTCCACCAACACCATCCTGCACCTGCTGGCGATCGCGAGCGAGGCGGGCATCGACTTCGGCATGACCGACATCGACCGCCTCTCGCGCGTCGTGCCGCAGCTGTGCAAGGTGGCGCCCAACACCAACAAGTACCACATTGAAGACGTGCACCGCGCGGGCGGCATCATGGCCATCCTGGGCGAGCTGGAGCGCGCCGGCAAGCTGCACACCGACGTGCCCACGGTGCATGCCCCCACGCTCAAGGACGCGCTGGAGCAGTGGGACATCAGCCGCACCCGGGACGAAGCCGTCAGGAACTTCTACCTGGCCGGCCCGGCAGGCATTCCCACCCAGGTGGCGTTCAGCCAGAACACGCGCTGGCCCAGCCTGGACCTGGACCGCGCCGAAGGCTGCATCCGCTCCTACGAGCACGCCTTCTCCAAGGAAGGCGGCCTGGCGGTGCTGACGGGCAACATTGCGCTCGACGGCTGCGTGGTGAAGACCGCCGGCGTGGACGAGAGCATCCTCGTGTTCGAAGGCACGGCCCACGTCACCGAATCGCAGGACGAGGCGGTGGAGAACATCCTCAACGACAAGGTCAAGGCCGGCGACGTGGTGATCGTGCGCTACGAAGGCCCCAAGGGCGGCCCCGGCATGCAGGAGATGCTCTACCCGACCAGCTACATCAAGTCCAAGGGCCTGGGCAAGGCCTGCGCGCTGCTAACCGACGGCCGCTTCTCTGGCGGCACCTCGGGTTTGTCCATCGGCCACTGCTCGCCCGAAGCGGCAGCCGGCGGCGCCATCGGCCTGGTGCGCGACGGCGACAAGATCCGCATCGACATTCCCAATCGCACGATCAACGTGCTGCTGTCCGACGAGGAACTGGCGAGCCGCCGCGAAGAGCAGAACGCCAAGGGGTGGAAGCCGGCCAAGGCACGTCCGCGCAAGGTGTCTGCTGCGCTGAAGGCTTATGCCAAGCTGGTGATGTCGGCGGACAAGGGTGCGGTGCGGGACTTGTCGTTGCTGGATGACTGATCCCGGGGCGAAGCTTTACTTCGTTTGCCGAGAAGGCCGCTCTTTGGAGCGGCTTTTTTTTGGGTGCGCCCGGCAGGGCGCACTG
>NZ_JFJW01000096.1:0-5401 GCF_000611125.1 Cupriavidus sp. SK-4 | reverse complement strand
CCGCAGCCCCCACTGTCGCGCCTGCCATGGCCCCCGCGCCCAGCTGCGGCGCGCCGGACACGAGGCCGGTGGCAATGCCCGGCCCAAAAATCGCCAGCGCCAGCATGGCCAGCGACGCCAGCATAATGACCAACGCGTTGTCGATGGTGGGCTCGTTCGGCGCAAGCTGGAACTGCGCGAATAGGCCGGTGCCGATGCCCACGATAACGGCCAGCACCAGTACCTTGACGCCACAGGAGACCACGTTACCAAGCACCTTCTCGGCGAGGAACGCTGTCTTGTTCCAGAGCGCAAATGGCACGAGCACAAAGCCTGCGAGCGTGGTCAGCTTGAACTCGATCAGCGCGATGAACAGCTGGACCGAGAGCACGAAAAAGCAGACGATCACCACCAGCCAGGCGAGAAACATCACGACGATGGGCGTGATGTTCGCAAAGACTTCCGGAAAGCCGGCCAGCTTGCTGATCTGCCCCAGGATGGGCGCACCGGCGTCGATGCCGGTCTTGGCCAGCCGCGCCGGATGCAACAAGGTCTCCATGCTGAGCGCGCCGGTCGCGGTCAGCCCCAATCCCGCGAATGAGCGGAACACGATGCCTGCCAGCGAGTTAAAGTTGCCGATGATGTAGGCGAAGGCGCCGACATACAGCACCTTGCGGATGAGCTTCGTCATCACGTCCTCGCCCTGCCCCGTGGCATGCGCCAGCGCCCAATAGAGCCCCGCCAGCGTCATGTCGATCGCCACCAGCGTGGCAGTCAGGAACGCCACTTCGCCTCGCAACAGGCCAAAGCCCGAGTCGATGTACCTGGAAAACGTATCTAGGAAGCGGTCAATGATTTCTACGTCGTTCATGTCCGAACCGTTCGGTACGCGCGGGCGTGCGCCGTTATCTGTGCCCTCTCAGCGGTTGTAGAAGTTCACCGGCCGCGGCGTGTACGGCGTCCCGTTACCCAGAAAGCGCCGCGTCACTTCGCGCCCGCGTTCGGTGGCAGCGGCCTGCCGCGCCAGCTCCAGCGACACCGCGCGCTCCTGGGTCAGTTGCAATTGCTGCGCCTGGATCGCCTGTTTGGCCTGCAAGGCCAGCAGCTGATTCGTGGCCTGCACCACTTGCAGCGCACCGGTCGCGGATTGGCTCTGCCGCACCAAGTCGGTCAGGGCACTTTGGTCCTGAGCGAGATTGCGCGACACCTGTGTCTGCATCCGCATCGCGGTGTGCACCCCATTGAGCGTGTTCTGCCAGCGTTCTTGCGCGTCCCGGTGCATCTGGTCGCCGCTAATGGCCGCCGCATATTGCTGCGGATATAGGCGCGCAAGGTTGGCGTCCATGGTTTGCACGTTATAGGCCAGCCCGCGCGCCTCGGCGATCAGCCGGTCGGTGTTGGCGAGTGTGAACCGCAGGCGGTTGACGATGTTGAAGTCAAGGCTTGCCAGATTGCGCGACTGGTTCCTCAGCATCTGCCCCTCGTTTTGCAACTGCTTGATCTGGTTGTTGATCTGCTCCAGCGTGCGAATCGCGGTCAGCTTGTTCTGCAACAAGTTCGTCGGGTCGAACACGGTGATGGCTAACGCCGGGCGCGCGAGCATGAGGGAGGCCGCCAGCACGGCGAATAGCGTCCGAAGAATCACATGGAGTTTCAAGACAAGTTCTCCTGTTGGCGGGAAGCGACGAAGGCCGTGGCCGACGGCGCAGAAGGCAGCAAGTCGGCCGCCCAATCAAGACCGCGGTGGCGCAGCCAGGCACCGGCAAAGCCGAACACCCCGGCGTCGCGCAGCACTGCATCGATGGCACGCTGGTCCTGAGGCGTCCCGGCGCCGGCGAATGCCAGCGCGACCGGCCCCAGATCCAGGTCGAACAGCCGGTTGCCAGCACGGGACTGGTAGTAGTAATCCCGCTTGGGCTGCGCGGTGGCCAGGATCTCGATTTGCCGGCTGTTGAGGCCAAAACCTTCGTAAATCGTGCGAATTTGTGGCTCGGTGGCCTGTGGGTTGGGCAGGAAGATGCGGCTGGCGCAACTCTCGATGATCGCGGGCGCGATGCTCGAATCCTTGACGTCGGCGAGCGACTGCGTCGCGAAGATGACGCTGACGTTCTTCTTGCGCAGCGTCTTGAGCCACTGGCGGATGCGTGCCGCAAACACCGGGTCGTCGAGAAACAACCAGGATTCGTCAAGCATCAGCAGCGTCGGCGCACCGTCAAAACGCTCCTCGAAACGGGCAAACAGGTATCCCAGCACTGCGAGCACTGCGGTGCGGCTAGGCATCAGTTCCTCCATCTCGAAGCACTGCACGTCGGAGGCGCCCAGCTGGTCGTGATCGGCATCCAACAACCTGCCATGTGCGCCGCCCAATGCGTACGGTGCGAGTGCCTGGCGCAATCCGTTGGACTGCAGCAGCACCGACAGCCCGGTGAGCGTGCGCTGCTCAACCGGCGCCCCGGCGAGACTGGCGAGCGCCGACCAGATGGTCGCCTTCGCATCGGGGCCGACAGCGACGCCTTCATGCCGCAGCCGGCCCTCGATCCATTCGGCGGCCCAAATGCGATACCCGTCGCGGTCGATGCGCGCAAGCGGCTGAAAGGCGATCGCACCATCGCTACCGAGGTCATAGTGCTGGCCGCCGAGGCCCAGCACCGTCGCCCGCATGGATCGCCCCATGTCGAACGCGAAGATGCGCGAACCGGGATAGCGACGGAACTGCATCGCCAACGTGGCGAGCAGGACCGACTTGCCCATGCCGGTGGGCCCGACGACGAGCGTGTGGCCCACATCGCCGACGTGCGTCACCAGCCGGAACGGGGTCGCGCCATCCGTGCGCGTGACGATCAGCGGGGGGCCATCGAGGTGCAGGTTCTTCTCCGGCCCGGCCCACACGGCGGACACCGGCATCAGATGAGCCAGGTTCAGCGTCGACACGATCGGCTGGCGCACGTTGGCATAGGCATTTCCTGGAACCGAAGACAGCCACGCCTCCACTGCATTCAGGGTCTCGGGGATCGTCACGAAACCGCGGGCCTGGATGGCGCGCTCGACCCTGCGCAGCTTGTCATCCGCCACGTCGCCATCGGCATCGAGTACCGTCACGGTCGCAGTGACGTAGCCGAAAGCAACCTGGTCGCTACCCAGCTCCTGTAAGGCAGCGTCCGCGTCGGCAGCCTTGTTGCTGGCGTCGGCATCGACCAGTGGGCTCTCCTGCTGGAAAATGGTCTCGCGAAGCAGCGCCAGGACATTCTTGCGCTTGACGAACCACTGTCGGCGCAAGCGGCCCAGTTCCTTCTCGGCCTCGGCCTTATCCATGCACAGGAAACGCGTGCTCCACCGGTAAGCGAACCCCAGGCGGTTGAGATCATCTAGAATTCCCGGCCAGGTCGAAGTGGGGAACCCACGCACCGTCACCACGCGCAGGTGCTCATTGCCTAGCATGGGAGTCAGGCCGCCGATCACCGGCGCATCAGGCAGCAGGGCGTCGAGATGGAACGGCACCTCCGGGACGCCAATCCGGTAGGCCCGTGTAGAGATCGTCGAGCGCAGATAGGTCAGCGTTTCACTGTCATCGAGCCAGACCATTTCCGGCATCACCCCGTCGATCAGATCGAAGGTGCGGTCGGTCTCGGCGACAAAGGCACTCAGCCGCTCGCGCCAGTCCACGCTGGTGGTCTGCCGGTTCTCGTAGAGCAACTTGGCCGCTCGCGCACGGGACTCCTCGGACGGCAGGTACTGCAGCGTGAAGTGATAGCCGCTCTCGTAGCGACTGCCTGATTCCTCAAACGCGGCCCGCCGTTCCTCGTCGACCAGCCACGAGAGGGGTTCGGGGAAATCCGAGCGCGGGTAGTCCGCCGCCGGCTGACGCGCTGCTTCAATGTACAACGCCCAGCCCGATCCCAGGCGGCGCAGCGCGTTGTTGAGCCGCGCCGTCGTGGCAATCAACTCGCCTTGCGTGGCACTGTCGAGGTCTGGCCCGCGAAAACGCGCCGTGCGTTGGAACGAGCCATCCTTGTTCAACACCACGCCGGACGCAACCAGGCCGGCCCATGGCAGCCAGTCGGCGAGCAAAGCCGGGCGCTGGCGGTATTCAGTGAGGTTTAGCATCGCGGCGCCCTCCCCTTCAAACGTCCAGCAGCGGCTTGTGCTTGATATGACGCGCAAATACCTGCATGAACTGCGCGTCTACGCGCGCACCCCATACCGCCAGGGCATGACCGAGGATCCACAGCGCGAAGCCGGGGATCCACTGCTGCAGACCCAAGCCCACGGCAGCGGCCAACGTGCCATTGGCGATCGCGACGGTGCGGGGCGCGCCGCCCAGCAGGATTGGCTCGGTGAGAGACCGATGCAGCGGAATCTCGAAACCGGGCGCGAAGCCCGGCACGCCTTCGTTCGGGATGCTCATACGACGGCCCCGCCCGAGAAGCTGAAGAACGACAGGAAGAACGAGGACGCCGCGAAGGCAATGGACAGGCCGAAAACGATCTGCAACAGCTTGCGGAAGCCGCCCGACGTGTCCCCGAAAGCCAGCGCCAGCCCAGTGGCAATGATGATGATGACCGCGATGATGCGAGCGACCGGACCTTGGACAGAGTCAAGAATGGCTTGCAGTGGCCGTTCCCAGGGCATCGACGAGCCAGCCGCCTTCGCCGTGCCAGCCGTCATCAGCAGGACGACTGCCAGCAAGCCGCGTTGGATCAGTCTGGCCAAAGGCGGCAGCCATGCGAGGCAGCAACCCGGATTTACGGAAAAGCGGAAAGCACCGGCGTCCTTCATCACAGTTCTCCTGAATCATTGGCAGACGGCAGCGCCGCGGCGCAGGGAGCCAGCGGCGGTTCGGGTAAGGGTGTTTCCAGTGCCTCCTCCAGGCGATAACCGGCACTGTCGAAGCCAACGACACTGGCGATCTCCTCGATGCGGCGACGGCGGCCACGGCCGGCGATGTAGATCACGACATTGACCGCCTCGGCGATCAGCGCACGTGGCGGGTTCACAGCGACCTCCAGAATCAGTTGCTCGAGACGCAGCAACGCGCCTTGCGCCGATCCCGCATGGATGGTGGCGATACCCCCCGGGTGGCCGGTACCCCAGACTTTGACCAGGTCCAGCGCCTCGCCGCCACGCACCTCGCCGACGATCACGCGGTCGGGGCGCAGTCGCATTGAGGAGCGCACGAGTTCGGTCATGGAAACCACGCCGGCTCGCGTGCGCAGCGGCACATGGTCGCGTGCCGCGCATTGCAGCTCCACGGTGTCTTCGAGCACCAGCACGCGGTCGCCAGTGGCCGCGATCTCCGCGAGCAAGGCATTGACGAGCGTGGTCTTGCCGGTGCTGGTGCCGCCGGCGATCAGGATGTTCTGCCGCTCACGGATCGCACATCGCAAGAAGTCCGCCTGCTCGGCGTTCATCATCCCGTCAGCAA